>WQWB01000005.1 GCA_009785555.1 Defluviitaleaceae bacterium
GAGCTTGCAAACCCAAACCACCCTTTATTACGCCGCCTTATCATAGAAGCACCCGGTACGTACCAGCACAGCCTTGTAGTGGCAAGCCTTGCGGAAACAGCCGCGTTCAGCATAGGTGCAAACCATGCCCTAGCGCGTGTTGGCGGTTATTACCATGATGTAGGAAAGTTAAACTATCCAAGTTATTTTATAGAAAACCAAAGCGGCGGCATTAACCCGCACGATGATATGGATCCGCACCTTTCCGCCAAAATCATTGGAGAACATGTGTCCAACGGCATTTCCTTAGCCAACCAATATAAGCTGCCTAAACAGCTACGTGCGTTTATAGAGGAACACCATGGTGGTTCTGTCCATAAATTCTTCTACAATAAAGCAAGGGAACAAGCGGGGTTAGAGGGTGTGTCGGTGAATGAGGACGATTTCCGCTATAAATTCCGTACGCCGCACAGCCGTGAGGTTGCCGTCGTCATGTTGGCCGATATTACTGAGGCAGCCGTGCGCAGCATGGTTCAAACTGGCAAGGTTACGATGGACGAGCTGCCGTCGTTTATCACTCAGCTTATAAAGGCCGCTCTTATGGACGGCAGGCTACAGGAGAGTGGGTTGGTTATAAAGGAACTGTCTGTGATTGCGGAAGCGTTTATGCGGGTATTTAAGGGTATGTTCCATGAAAGGATCGCCTACCCAACATCCGCCTTAAAACTAGAACCCGTGCCGGAAACATATAATACAGAGCCGGGCGAGGAAATGAAAAAAGACGTTATTATCCACATGAACAATGAAACGGAACATGATATTACACAGTATTATAAAGCTATAGAGCGAGCCGCCGAAACAACCATGCGTAGCGAGGATAGTATAGGTGAAATAAGCCTAACCTTCGTTACAGCTGCGGAGATTAAGGAGCTTAACAAAAATTATAGGAATAATGACAAAGTAACGGATGTTCTGTCTTTTTCATCTGGGCAAACGCCGGATGGAGGCGTGTTGGGTGATGTGTTCATATGCCACGACAAGGCGGTGGCACAATCTGAAGAAATTGGCAACAGCGTGGAAAGAGAGCTTTGCTTCCTTGCGGTGCATGGGATACTGCATATACTTGGATACGACCATGAGGATGAAGAAAGCGAAAGGATAATGAAAATTAAGCAAAAGGAGATTTTACCATGAGATACATTGCCGCATCGGCAGCGTTGCTTCTGTTGATAGCAGTGGCTGTTACCTATTCCGTTTTAGGTTTAGACAAACATTTTTTTGCACAGCACTGCCCAAACCAAGGAGTGGAAGAAGTTATTTTTGCAGACCCGGATAAGCCTATCGACAATGGATATTATTATGAGGTTACGGAAACTGCCGGGCCGGTTTGCGAGGAATGCTGTGCCGGTCTTGTACGTTCTGCGCTTTCAGGCCTTTTTATAGAAGCAGAAGTGTCTACACGAAGGCCGTTCGCTATCGTTATAGGCAACAGCGGGCCAAGCTTGCCTCAAAGCGGTTTGTCACAGGCCGAAATTATATATGAGGTTATCGCCGAAGGCACAACGACACGCATTATAGGTATTTTCCAAGACTTTGATTCGTCAAAGATCGGATCTATCCGATCCGCGCGGGATTACTTCATAGATATCGCCCTGGATTACGATTCTATCTTCGTACATTTTGGCGGCAGCCCGCAAGCCTTTGAAGCCATCAGTCGCATAAACATTGCCGCCATCAATGGTCTTCAGCTGGACGGGGGTGTACGTACGGCAAACTTTAACCAGGTAGTTTTCTGGCGGGATGCCACGCGCTGGCGCACACCCGCTCTGCGTGAGCATAGCGCATACACAAGCGCAGAAAACTTGTTGCGCCATGCCACGCGTTTTCGTTCTGAAATAAACATCCCAAACATGGCACCTTTCATTTTTTATGAAGAGCCAAGCAACCATCAGGATGCAATGCCGGCTACGAATATATCCGTGCAGTTTTCTACCGCGTCACCCGTGGTTTTCCGGTATAATGACGAAACAAGCCGCTATTATCGTTTCTACGGCGCAAACCAAAACATGCAGATCGATGAGGAAACGGGTGAGCAGCTTGCCGTGGAAAACGTAATTGTACAACTTACGCGAGTTGCGGCCATTCCGGGGGATACGGCGGGGCGGCGCAATGTTGCCGTCATCGGCAGTGGGCGCGGATACCTGTTTACGAACGGTACGGTCATTCCCTTGCTTTGGAGCAAGGCCGATCATCGCGCACCCACCGTTTGGACGTTTGAGTGCGGTGAGCCGCTTGCACTTAACGTCGGATCCACATGGATCAACATAACGGATAGAACGCCGACTTTTGAATAAAATCGGGTTAGACGAAAGAAGAGAATAAATGAGCGAACATAAATCAGGATTTATCAGTATTATAGGCAGGCCAAACGTTGGCAAGTCAACGCTTATGAATAGGCTTGTCGGTACCGTAATCTCCATAATGTCACATAAGCCGCAGACAACGCGTAACCGCATATTGGGGATTTTGACGGAAGAAAGCGCCCAGCTTGTTTTTGTGGACACGCCAGGCATACACAAATCCAAAAACATCCTTGGTGAGACGATGAATAAAACCGCAGCCGCCGCCATTGGCGACGCGGACGTGCGTATACTTATGCTGTCAGCACCGGAGGGTCTTACGGAGCTTGATAAAGAGGTTATCTCCATGCTGCGCAAGCAGCCGACGATTTTGGTTATAAACAAGGCTGATGCCGTAGCAAAGACGGATATTTTAGGGATAACGGACAAGGCAAACGCGATATTTAATTTTACGGAGACTGTGCCGGTATCCGCCAAACGTGGAGACAACCTTGACGTTTTGCACGATTTGCTAATAAGTTTACTGCCCAATGGGCCGCGTTATTTCCCTGACGACGCCTTGACGGACATGCCAGAGCGGCAGCTTTGGTCGGAGTTTATCCGCGGTAAGGCACTTTTGCACCTGCAGGACGAAGTGCCGCACGGTATTGCCGTGGAAATATTGAGCGGTACTGCGCGGGATGGTGATACAAGCAAACCCGGCATGTTGGATATAGAAGCAACGATAATTTGCGAAAAGGAAACGCACAAGGGCATAATAATAGGCAAAGGTGGCGAAATGCTGAAGCGCATAGGCACTGAAGCGCGCCGCGACTTAGAACGTTTAAGCGGTATGAAAGTGAACCTTAAACTGTGGGTAAAGGTTCGCGCAAACTGGCGGGGTAACCGTAATTTCGTTAGGGAATATTTGAAAGTATAATTCGCCTTCTCTCTTACCAAAATAAGAACGTAAGAGGGGGAATCTTATATGAATGAATTATGGGAAGTCTTTATCCGTGTGGGTAGCGTTAATTCTTATTTACAATATAAAGCTCATGATATTTTGACAATACCGATAGCGGGAGAAAATTTAGACAAAGATGGCCACGATAAAAGACAAAGGCATCTGTATAAAAACGCAGGACGTGAGCGAAAGCGATAGACGGTTGACCTTACTTTTGCTTGACCGCGGGCGAGTTACGTGCTACGCCCGCGGCGCAAAAAAAACAGGAAGCAAGTTTCACGCAGCCGCCCAAGTTTTTGCGTATTCCGAATTTGTCTTGTTTGAAGGGCCGAATTTCTATTCCTTGGCTCAATGCGAATTGAAGCAAAATTTCTACGGCGTACGCGCGGACTACGACCGCCTATGCCTAGCCGCACATATAATGGAATTGGCGGAGCAGATGCTCATGCCGGATGTGCCTTGCCAAAACGCCCTGCGCGTAATATACTTTGCCCTACAGAAATTGGCTGTGCCAGCGTCTGACGCGCTTCGTACCGCGGCCGTATTTGAACTTAAGTTTTTACAGGGCGAAGGGTTTATTGATAACGAATTGCCTAAAATACCGGCGAACTTTTCGGTTCAAGCCAAGAACGCGGTTGCGGAGATATTGAACGCGGATATACGTCAGGCGTTTGAGTTGAGCCGCGAAGTTGGTGCGGCGCAGACATCTTTGCACGAAACACGCGAAATTATGAATGCGCTGGATTTGTTTCGGCGTGAGATTTTGGGCTTTCCATTAAAAAGCATACAACTTTTAAATGTCGGAGAAATTGGGATTGGGAGTGGGATTGGAAATGATACATATGCTTGATGAAATTAAGGGGGTTGCGGAGCTTAATAAAGCCGAATATCAGGAAAGGCTAATAGAGCTGGAGGCTAAACTCGGCCGTTTGCAGATACGCGCAATAGCCGTCGGTTTGCCTATTGCAATACATATTGACGGGTGGGCGGCAGCCGGCAAAGCAACGCTTATCGGCCGTGCATTACGCGTTCTCGATCCACGCCACTATAGAGTCCATGGCATGGAAAAAGTGAACGAGGAAAGGCGTATGCGCCCGTTCCTTTGGTCTTACGCAACTAAAATGCCGGCAGCCGGGCAGATATCCATTTTCGATAAATCATATTACATGGCTCTTATACCGGGTAGTGAAATGATACGCAACGGTGAAATAACAAGCGCCGAATGTGTTTTTGCTGATATAAAGGCGTTTGAAGCCGGGTTGGCGGATGGCGGCACGCTTATACTTAAATACTTTCTCCACATTGATAAAAAAGAGCAGACACAACGTTTGCGCGAGCTTTTAGCGAACGAGGATACCTGCTGGCGTATTACGGAGAAGGAGTTGCGCCAAAATATCGAGTATGATAAATATTATGGTTTTTATAATAAAATTATTGAAGCGAGCGGATCTGGCGACCTTGGAATAACCGTGCTTAACGGAAATGACAGGCGCACGGCTACATTGGGTTTTTATGAGCATATTACAGCCACCCTTGAACGGGTGCTCGACGGTTTGGAGCGAGGCGTGGCCGAGCTGGCTTTGTCGCGTACAAAGCCGGATGTATCACCAAAAATTCCGGATATATTAAGCAAAATAGACCTTAAAGTTAATATTGGAGACGAAAAATACGGCAAGCAGTTAAAATCGCTGCAAAACCAAATTTCCTCATTAATTTTTAAACTGTACCGCAAAAGGCGTTCCGTCTGCTTGGTTTTTGAGGGATGGGACGCGGCGGGAAAGGGAGGCAGCATTAACCGCCTTATACAAAGCGCGGATCCGCGCGGTTATAACGTCTGCCCAGTCGCTGCGCCGACGAAGGAGGAGTTGTCGCACCACTATCTTTGGAGGTTTTGGAAGAATTTGCCAAAGGACGGGCATGTCACTGTTTTTGACCGTTCTTGGTATGGCCGTATCCTCGTTGAACGGGTGGAGAATCTCTGTTCCGAGGATGACTGGCAGCGTGCGTATAGGGAGATTAACAATTTTGAGAAACACCTGCATAATCATGGCTCTATTGTTATAAAATATTGGCTTCACGTGAGTGATGAAGAGCAATTGAAGCGTTTTGAAGCGCGTGCCCAAAATCCGGACAAGCAGCATAAAATTACCGATGAGGATTGGCGTAACCGTAATAAGCGCACGGCTTACTACGCAGCCGTAAATGAGATGCTGCACCGCACTGGTACGGCTGAAGCACCTTGGACGGTTATAGAGTCTGATTCCAAAAAATATGCCCGGATTAAGGTTTTAGAGCATACAGTCAAAGTGCTTGAGAGCGAATTGTAACCAAAAATCAAAAAAAAACAAATTTTTTAAAGAAAAACGCTGAAAACCCTTGACAAATCAATCGTTTAGTAGTATAAGTAATGCATGGACATTCCACATCCAAATTTATCTAAACTAAAATCCACAGGAGGAAGAGCAACATGAGCAAAAACTTCAATAAGGCGGATCTTATCTCCGCAATTGCAGAAAAAACAGGTCTTACGAAAAAAGACACGGAAAAAACTATTAAGGCTTTTGAAGACGTAGTTACGGACGCGCTTACAGACGGCGGCAAAGTACAATTAGTTGGTTTCGGTACTTTTGATGTATCTGAGCGTAAAGCTAGAGTTGGCAGAAACCCTCAAACCAACAAACCGATGGACATTCCGGCATCCACAGCACCAAGATTTAAAGCCGGCAAGGTACTTAAAGATGCAGTAAACAAGAAATAGAAAAAGTTAAACAAGATATAAGGGGCAAGGGGCTATTATGCTTCTTGCCCTATTCTTTTGAGGTGTAATAATGAGGTTAGATAAATTTCTAAAGGTTTCGCGTTTAATTAAGCGGCGTACCCTCGCCAATGAGGCGTGTGATGCGGGGCGTGTTACCGTAAACGATAAAGAGGCAAAGGCTTCTTACGACGTTAAGGTAGGCGATGTTATAGAGATACGCTTTGGTGCGCGCCGCACGCGTGCGCGGGTTTTGCTGATTAAGGAAAGCCCGCGTAAGGAAGAGGCGGCTGATATGGTTGAGATGCTTCAGGGCGAAGCGATTGAGTAAGGGTGCGGATAATTTAAGTAAAATGAACGAAATTAGATTGCTTGATAATGATTTGATAAATAAAATTGCCGCCGGCGAGGTAGTGGAGCGGCCTGCATCCGTCGTTAAGGAGCTTGTAGAAAACGCGTTGGACGCAGGCTCAACCCGCATAACCGTTGAGATACAGGGCGGCGGCTTGGATTTGATAAAGGTTACGGATAATGGCTGCGGCATACCGCGCAATCATCTGCCGCATGCCTTCCTTCGCCATGCAACCAGTAAGATATCAACTGACGATGATTTATTTGCCATATCCACCATGGGTTTCCGCGGAGAGGCGTTAGCGAGTATTGCGGCCGTGGCGCAGGTTACGATGACGTCGCGTACAGGCGATACGGATACGGGGTTCCGCGTTGGCGTGGCCGGAGGCGTATATGAAGGTGAGCGGGAAGTCGCCGCCCTTATCGGTACGTGTGTTGAGGTGCGTAACCTCTTTTATAATACCCCTGCCCGCAAAAAATTCCTAAAAAAGCCAGGTACTGAAGGCGGCGCTGTTTCCGACTTGGTAACGCGCCTAGCCATCGGGCGGCCCGATATATCGTTTGCATTCAATAATAATTCCGTAAACGTGTTTTCAACATCAGGCAAGGGGTTAAGAAACGTTGTGCTGTCCGTATTCGGGCGCAATACGGCGGAAAAAATGATTGACTGCGAATATACAATGGGGTTGTGTAAAGTAAGCGGACTTATCGGAAACTTGGAGCTTTCCCGCGGCAACCGAGGCCACGGCAACTTCTTCGTCAATGGCAGGTATATTAAGAACGGAACCGTGCAATCAGCCGTTGAGGCTGCATATAAGGGTAGGCTGACCGTGGGTAAGTTTCCCGTATACATACTCAACTTGCAAATACCGCCGGCTCTTGTGGATATAAACGTGCATCCCGCCAAGTTGGAGGCGCGTTTTTCAAATGATATAGACGTTTTCCGTCTTGTCCTCGGCGCGGCGGATACGGCCTTGCGTCAATCGGAGGCTATTCCTATACACAAATTCCCTGCATCTATACAAAATATATCCGTAAATAATACCACTCTGCCGAAAATGCCGAATACACCGACGTTTCCGCAACCTAAGCCAACCATACCGCCGTTGTCATATAATGAAGGTGATAGAATAAATCAGATTGCCGAACCGATAACGGGGTATATCCCTAACTTTGCTTCGGACGTTCCAACCTTGCAATATATTTATTTGGATGCGGCTACGCGACAAAATGAAGTGGTTGCGGATGATCCGCCTGCGGTTTTACGCAATTATAGGATTGTTGGGCAGTTTTTTGGATGCTTTTGGCTGCTTGAGGATTACGGCACAGGAACATGCTATATAGTAGACCAACATGCCGCGCACGAGCGGTTGCTTTATGATGAAATTACGGAAAAGCTGACAGGCAGCGGCATTATATCCCAACGCGTTATAGAGCCTATAGCGATGAACCTTACCCCTCGCGAATCTGCCGCGGTTGCTGAAAATGCGCGGCTGCTATCCGAAATCGGCTTTGAGATTGAAACGATGTACGGCAATACGGTGGCTATACGTTCTTTGCCATATTTCTTTGAAAGTGTTGTAAATGTAGACTTTTTTATGGAAATACTTGATAAATTGGCGGATGAGGACGGCGAGGGTACGGTTGAAGGCTTGTATTCGCTCCGTACCGACGCGATAGCCAGGCTTGCCTGCCGCGCCGCCGTTAAGGCCAACGACCGCTTGGCGGACAGTGAGGCACGCGCCCTCGTAAATAGGATTATGCAGGATAACAGCCAATTAACCTGCCCGCACGGCAGGCCGATAATTACGGAGGTTTCCAGGAAAGATATCGACAAGATGTTTAAGAGGGTACAATGAGTTGCCAAGAAAATAAAGATCTGCCGTATATCGTAATCGCCGGGCAAACCGCCACGGGTAAGTCCGCGCTTGCCGTCAGCCTTGCCGGGCGGATTGGCGGTGAGATAATATCCGCGGACAGTATGCAGGTTTATAAGTATATGGATATTGGAACGGCAAAGATAACCGCGGACGAACGGGGCGGTGTTCCGCATTATTTGCTGGACGAGCTGTACCCAGATGATGCCTACTCTGCTTATGAGTTTGCGAAACGCGCCCGCCCAATTGCTGAGGACGTACGCGCGCGTGGGCTTTATCCGATTATCTGCGGCGGTACTGGTTTTTATATCAACGCACTAACCAAGAATACCGAATTTACGGAATTTGAGGTTAGCCTTGATCTACGCAATGACCTCGCGGAGTTTGCCGGGAAACATGGTGCTGTCGCATTGCATGAAAGGCTTGCCGTCGTTGATGGGCTGGCCGCGGAACAGATTCATCCCAACAATATCAAGCGTGTTATACGCGCCATTGAGTATTTTGAGCAAACGGGCGAGCGTATATCCGCCCACAACGCGCGGGAACGCGCGCGGGGTATGCCCAATGCCAAAGTGATAATGCTAACCGCGCCGCGATCGTTTCTGTACGAAGCGATAGACAGGCGTGTTTGCAAAATGGTGGAGTTTGGTTTGGTTGATGAAGTGCGGAGCCTGCTGGCACGTGGCTATACGTCGGATCTAACGTCTATGCAGGGTATTGGGTATAAGGAAATTGTGGAATATTTAAACGGCGCATACTCGCTTGCAGAAGCCGTGGACACAGTGAAATCCGCCACGCGCAGGTTTTCTAAAAAGCAATTAACATGGTTTACGCATCAGGCTCAAGGGTTAGGTGAATGGTTTGATGTTTCGGAATATACGACGGAATTATTAACGGAGGCGGTTTTAAGAGTGTTATGAATTACCTGAGCGAACATTTTAAAATAAAGCAGTCTATACTTGACATGGCTGAAAGAGCTGAAATTGAATTGCTTTCGTCGGCTGAAGCGCGCGAAACCGATAAAATCGCGGCGCATAACCAATATAAGGTTATATCGGCGATGCAGCGTGTTGGGCTTAGTTCCGGGCACTTTGCCGCATCCACGGGTTACGGTTACGGGGACATGGGTAGGCAGGCGCTGGAAGCTGTATACGCCGATGTCTTTGCGGCCGAGGCCGCCCTCGTGCGGCCGCAGATGGTGTCCGGCACGCACGCTATATCCACGTCCTTATTTGCGTGCCTTCGCCCGGGGGATGAACTTTTGTCCGTAACCGGTACTCCGTATGATACGCTATTGGGCGTCATAGGCGTAAACCCAACGAGAGGTTCATTGATTGAGAACGGCATTATATATAACGAAGTTAGTTTGGATGAAAACGGTAAACCAAACGAGGCCGCTATCCGCGCCGCGATATCGCCGAAGACGAAGGTGGCGGCGATCCAACGCTCACGCGGTTATAGCCTGCGGCCGTCGCTTACGGTCGATGAGGTTAATGATTTAGTTAACTTCATTAAGGGAATCAACCGTGACATCATATGTTTTGTGGATAACTGCTACGGAGAGTTTGTGGATTATGAGGAACCGACAGCGGATTTGCTTGCAGGCTCATTAATAAAAAACCCCGGAGGCGGGCTTGCGCCTACGGGGGGGTATATTGTCGGTAAAGAAGAACTTGTGCACGCCGCGGCGAACCGTCTTATCGCTCCAGGTGCCGGTTTGGAAACCGGGCCGTCGCTTGGCCTTGCACCCGTGCTTCTGCAGGGTATATTCCTCGCGCCGCATGTGGTGGCGGCATCGCTTAAAGGGGCTTTGTTTGCGGCGAAGATGTTTGGGCTTTTGGGGGTTGAGCATTTCCCTAAGTTTACGGAAAAGCGCGGATGCATCGTGCAGGCTGCAGTTTTGGGTGCGCCGGACGCGTTGGAAGCTTTTTGCCTTGGTATCCAGTCCGCGTCGGCGGTGGATAGCTTTGTTACGCCGCTTGCGTGGGATATGCCTGGGTACGATTGCAAGGTTGTTATGGCCGCCGGCGGTTTTGTGCAGGGGTCGTCCATCGAGTTGTCGGCCGACGCGCCCCTGCGCGAGCCGTATGCCGTATATTTCCAAGGGGGCTTGAATTATGACCACGCGAAGCTGGGGGTTTTGTGTGCTGTGGATAGATTGTATAGCAGTTTCAAAGTTGGTTTTCAACCTGAATTGCTATAATTTATTTATCCACAATCAATACCATAGGCGGGCAGGGGAAATCTACGTCTTGCAAAACTAAGCCGTTTTCCATTGCTTTGAGAGTAACAATCATATGCAGGTATGACATTGATTGTAAATATTGTTTTTGCTCCGGTACATTCGTTAGGTGCGGCGGCAACTTTATCTTTGTCCCATGAAGATGTTTTTTCATCAAGTCGAGGGTCGCGGGGATAAACTCATCACGCGCTTCACTCGTTATTTTGCGGAGTTCGGCATATTCATCAGCAGACAATATCGGAATATCGACAATAGGCTTGCCGTTTTCGATATAAAGAACGCCACACTCCGCAAAGTGAGGTATGTTTTCGAAAAGCAACAGGTCGATGCCAGTATCGCACGGATTTATGCACTCGTTGATGATATACAGCATTTGTGCTATACCGTCATCATTAAGCGTGAATAAGTGATTGTTTTTACTGCCGACGGTATAGTATCGTTTTTTCTCAAGCTCTGTATCAAAAACCTTAAAAATTATTTTTCTCGTACCAAGCCGGTTGTGTATTTCGTTTGTTCTTTCGCCTGACCAGCTATACTTGCGGTATCCGTTATCCTCGCTACTTTTGCCCATTGGGTGAGTGTTTCCCATAGCCACCCATTTACCGCCGTTTGGGCGCTCGGGGTAGTCGTGCTTGGGATCATAAATTTTACTGCCCACGCCGAAAAAACAAACCGACATTGTGTTCATCAAGAAATAAAATTCAAGTTTTCGCTGTTTCCTTTTTGGTAAATTGACGAAGAAATCTGCCGTTCTTAATTTGTCGAGCCCACTTTGTAACGGCTTCCAGAATAAATCGAAGTTATCATCTATCAACCCTATTTGCGATTTGATTTTTGCATCCGCGTCATCATGTGAATAGATAATAAAATCGGTATAGACTTTGTTTCCAACACGCTTCATCAATTCCGCACTAACAAGAGTTTCGATAATTGACTCGATATAAGCCGTTGGTATGCCGATTGCTTTTGCAAGCTCGGTTTCCGTTACCGGCTTATCATAAGCCAATATCAAAAGGTTTTGTCCTATTATATTGTTATTTGTAAAGTTATACGGTTCACCGTTTATACCGGGTTCTCCGCTTATACCCACATAAAGTATTTGCGGTTCATAGCTGTTTTTTGTGTAATTTTCCATACCGTTAAATCCTTTCTTAATTTGCGTTCTGCTGCTGGATAGCCTGCTTTTTACCGTGCCGGTTGGGATATCTAAGGCTTTAGAAATATCTTCAACACTTTCGCCGTGGAGATAATAACGGACAATGACTTCGCGATATATGCGAGACAAAAAAGCAATCTGTTTGCGGAGTTCTTCCGCTTCGCCAATATCGGTAATCGCTTCGATTTCGTTATCGGCGACTAACATGACCGCATTGTCGATACTAATGCTTGGGAGTTTGTATTTCCTGCGCAAGGCGTCGTAAAATTTTCGGTTCATTACGCTGGAGAGCCATGCCTTTATATCTCTTATTTCTTTTCTGCTTGCCAAGTAGTTGAGTGCGGCAAGCATGGTTTCTTGGCACAAGTCCTGTGCTTCGTCAAGGTTGCCGCATTTTTGGATAGCTACTTTCAAAAAATATTCAACGTAATCTTCAAGCTCTTTCGGCTTCATAAACTTTACCCTTCGTAGTTTTGCTTTTGATATCAGTCCGCAATTAAATACGTACTTAGCTCGCGCGACTAAGTGCGTTTCGCTCACTAAGTACAATTTTTAAATGTGGATACATATGAACGCGTTCATATATAAGTCGCAGATTTTATGGCTTGGTTCAGTGGTTAGGAAAAATATTTTTTCGGGTTTATGCGCGGTAAATGTGTCGTAGCTATTTTACGAACATTCCTCTATATACTAAGGTGCGCGTTGCTTTTTTTGATTTTAACAACAAAACAAAAAGCACGTCCTTCAGCCAAGGCCACTAGACGTGCTTCTATCGATGTAATTAATTACTATCTGCGGCGGAAAACGGAGTAGAAATCGCCTTCGTACATGTAGAGGAATCTGCCGTCGATTCTGATTCTGCTTGTTTCAACCGTGCCGTCTTCCATTTCAACGGTGAGGTATTCGCCGTCTTCGGACCAATCAAGGTCTACTGAAATGTCAATTCCCATAAAGCTCATTTCGAAACTACCTGAACCGCCGCGGTTGAAGATGAAGGTCATTGTCGTTCCTTCTAATTCTTCTAACGCTTCTGCTCTGGTTTGGTCTTGGTCTCTGTAGAACTCCCATGTGCCAACGATGCCGCGGCTGCAACCAACCAGCATAACCAGGGTAATAACAAGTGCTATCCCTGCAAGTACTCTTTTTTTCATTTTCTTGCTCCTTTTAAAATATTATTTAACCTCAAGTATTATACAACATTATTATCCGCTTGTCAATTGACTTTACAAAATTTTTATGATAAAATTAATATTGTATTAAGAAAGAATGACTGTTGAAGCTATAAAGCTAACAAAGAAAAGGAAAGGATGACTTGATCCATATGAAAATCCATGAAGAAGTGAATAAACGTTTATTTAACTGTGGTATCATACCTGTTATTAAGCTGGATGACGCTGGAGATTCAATACCATTGATGCATGCCCTGCTTGCCGGCGGAGTGGATGTTATGGAAATTACCTTCCGTACGGCAGCCGCAGCGGAAGCTATACGCCAAGCCGCCGCAATGGCTGACGAGGCCGGCTGCCTTATCGGCGCGGGCACAGTATTAACCGTAGGCCAAGTGTGCGAAGCTGTGGACGCAGGGGCAAAGTTTATAGTTACCCCTGGCTTTAACCCAACAGTAGTAAAGTACTGCGTGGATAACGGTATACCCGTATACCCCGGTGTATCCAGCCCATCTGAAATCGAGAGCGCACTTACGCTTGGTCTTGAGGTTCTTAAGTTTTTCCCGGCAGAAGCAAATGGCGGGGTTAAAATGCTGAAGGCCATGTCCGCACCTTATGCCGGCATAAAATTCTTTCCAACCGGTGGTGTAGATAGGGATAACCTTACATCCTACTTAGAGCTCGAATCTGTTGTGGCCTGTGGAGGTACCTGGATCGTGCGTGAGGATTTGGTTAAGGTCAAAAATTTCACCGAAATTACGCGTTTGACGAAGGACGCAGTACGCGCCGTGCATAACTTCCGCTTCGCTCATCTAGGCATAAACGGTGAAAATGAGGCTGACGCAGGTAAACAGGCTGATGTGTATACCGAAATTTTTGGATTTTCGCACCGTGATATAGGTATATCCGTATTTGCATCTGATTTTATTGAGATTATGAAGCATCCCGGAGAGGGTGAGTTCGGCCATATCGGCATCCGTACGACGAATTTGGAACGGGCGATGGCGTATCTTGAGAAGCAGGGTATTGAGCTTGACCCATCTACAATAAAGGTGCGAGGCGATAAGCCGTATTTTATATATTTAACCGAACCTGTAGGTAAGTTTAAGGTGCATTTGGTGCAGTAAATAATATTTACATTTATGAAAACATTTCTCCGAAGTTAGCGCATATATCTACGTACAAAATTTTGTGTAGGAGGAAATAACATGAAAAGATCAATAAAAACCTTGGTGATGTTACTTATTTCTGCCCTGTTGTCTGCGTTTATTGCTATCACAATGTATGGCAATAGAAACATACAGTTCTTTTGGGATGAAACCCTTACGGAAGAAGAGGCTCTGCGAGGACTTACTGCCATTTGGGAAATGGCGCGGTTTGGATTCCCTATGTTCCATCTTTTGCCTGACGATTTTTGCTGGGATGGGTTGTATGAAGAATTTATCCCAAAGGTAACAGGCGCACAGGATTTTCTAGAATATAACAGGCTTTTACGGCAATTTGCTGCGTGTTTGGGTGATAGCAAGACTTTTGTAGTAGCGCAACACGAAACGCAGCGGCGGTATATTCCACAGATAACCTTTGCCTTTATAGAGAACGAATTTGTCGTTATATCCGCGGACAGAAACCGTACGGAAATACCATTAAAGAGCGTGCTGGTGAACATAAACGGTTTTACGCCAGTTGAGTATTTTTTGATGGCGGAAGGGCGTTTTACCTCTATGCGCACGCCGATGCGGTTAGAATGGGATATGGTGCCTTTCCTTAACTCATCACAAACAGAAAAAAGTGTTGAGTTTATACTTGTTACACCATATGGAGATATGATTACGGAAACAATTTACTATCTTAATCATGTGCATGTTGCTTTAAGAGATTTAGACGAATTACCGGTTAACCCCATAAATCATATTACAAGGATTAGCTTAAGAAATACAACGCCCGCCGATATAGATTACGGCACTTTTTGGATACAAGAACATGAAAACAATATCCACAGGATAGCTTTGTCGAATTTTCCGACATATCTAACATTTTTCCCGGCTTTGGAAGAGTATATCTTTTCCGTAAAGGATACGGCGCAGGCCATTATTTTCGATTTGCGCGGCAATCTTGGCGGACATAGCCAACAAACCGGGGAATTTTTGGCGCACTTTATCAGAGCAGAAGATTTAAGCTGGCCCGACGCGTATATACGTGCTGATGAACCGTACCGCTTTGAAGCCGGATTACCGCCGCTTATTGAATCAATTAATTTCCGCGATTGGGTGGGATATGGATGCTATAAATGCAAACTCCATGCAGTTATATGATATACCTGTCGTAATTTTAATCGACTTCTTAACTGTCTCCGCAGGCGAGTTTTTTGCCGTTCACGCCGAAGGAACGGACAGGTTTACACTTATAGGCACAAATACGGCCGGGATGCCGTCAAACGCCACTCAACACTCATTACCGCATCGCGGCGTATTTCAAATGCAGATTTTTAATACTGTCAACAGCGAAGGCGTACCAATAAGCAACCGCGGTGTAATGCCTGATATTTGGGTTGATCAGACCCTCGCCGATATGATTCTTGGCGTAGACACACAATTGAAATTTGCGCTTGATTATATAAGGAATAGGCTGTATAATGAGTAAAACACCACCACACAGGGAGGCATTTTATGAAGATAACATTTATGGGTGCGGGTAGCACCGTTTTTGCCCGCAATGTACTGGGCGACTGCATGGTGTCGGATATTTTGGGGAACTCCGAAATCGCTCTATACGACATCGACGCGGATCGTTTAAAGGAAAGTAAGACCATTTTGGACGGCATTAACAACGGCCTTGGAAACAGGGCAAAAATTACGGGGTATTTAGGCTTGGAGAATCGCAAGGATGCCCTTCGCGGTGCTAATTTCGTCGTCAATGCGATTCAAGTTGGCGGGTATGAACCGTGTACGGTTATAGATTTTGAGATACCTAAGAAATACGGCCTGCGGCAGACGATTGCGGATACGCTTGGTATCGGCGGTATTATGCGCGGATTGAGGACTATACCTGTTATGGAAGGTTTCGCAAGGGATATGGAAGAGGTTTGTCCGGATGCGTGGTTTTTAAATTATACAAACCCCATGTCTATCCTTACGGGTTATATGCTTCGTTACACAGGCGTAAAAACCGTTGGGCTTTGTCATTCTGTTCAGGCCTGTAGCGGAGGTTTGTTAAGTTCACTAGATATGAAGGACAAGTTGGACGGCCGTAAGGAACTTATCGGCGGCATAAATCATATGGGTTGGCTTCTTGATATACGCGATAGGGACGGAAATGACCTGTACCCGGAAATCCGCCGCCGCGCGAAGGAAAAGAACGCGAGTGGCAAGCATTGGGACATGGTGCGGTATGACTATATCGATAAATTCGGTTACTACTGCACGGAATCCAGCGAGCATAACGCGGAATACAACCCATATTACATAAAACACAGATATCCTGAACTTATCGAAAAGTTTAATATTCCGCTTGACGAGTATCCGCGCCGCTGCGTAAGCCAAATTGCCAATTGGGAAAGGCAGTATAAAGAGTTGACTGAGTCCACCACGCTGAAGCATAACCGTTCCGGCGAGTATGCGTCTTATATTATTGAGGCAATGGTTACGAACAAGCCGCTTAAGATCGGCGGAAACGTGCAGAATAACGGCCTCATAACCAACCTTCCAGCCGAAGCTAACGTTGAGGTGCCGTGCCTTATAGACGGTGCTGGCGTGCTTGGTTGCGCCGTTGGTGCGTTGCCCGTACAGCTTGCGGCTATGAACATGACGCACATTAACGTCCACCTTATAGCCATTGAGGCCGCCGTTACGAAAAAGCGCGAGCACGTATACCACGCCGCCATGCTTGACCCGCACACCGCGGCCGAGCTTAGCCTGGACGACATCGTAAAGATGTGCGATGAGCTTATTGACGCGCACGGCGATTGGCTGCCGAAGTATAGATAGTTCGAATTTGACGTGATGTATAAATATAGGTAACATATATGCACCTGCGGAAGTTGCAGAAGTAATTGCGCTCCGAGGAGGTGCGCCGTTATTTTTAGGAAAGCAATACTCGTAGCCTCGTAAAATAGACGATATTTACGGAGATAATTTAATATATGCATTGTGTAAGGCTGGGGAGTGAATTTAAGTTCCGCGGCCTTTTTAATATTAATACTCAAGTAAAATTTGTATAGGATATGATATAGAGGAATTACTTTGAAATAGCAAAACAGGAGTAGCGGTGGTAATTTATCTATGTTAGAATAATTATAGCGTAATGAAGTTAAAACAGTTACATAGTGAGCGGATAGACCCTTTTGTTTGCTTCGTAAACGGCCGGGTGGCACTCCGCGTTGCTGCGCAATTGGCAAACGAACTTGAGCTCCAGCGTACTTTGAGCGCGAACTTTGTAACTGTTTAAGTCTCATTTAGCTATGCATCAAGTTAAAGGATGGGATACGGATGGAATATATAACGGTAATCCAGTCGGTTTTGGATGAAATCGACCGCAGGATTACGGAAAAAATCAAAGTTGACGAGTTGGCACGCGCGGCTAACTATTCGACTTACCATTTCTGTCGGGTGTTTTTGGCTCTCACTGGGACGCCGGTTATGAACTATGTAACCCGACGTAAACTTGAGTATGCCCAGCATGACCTGTCTCGGGGCAAAAGGATTATTGAAGTTGCGATGGACTATGGATTTGATACCCATGCGGGCTTCGCGAAGGCGTTTAAAAAATGCTTTGGCTTTCCGCCGTCTTTGTGCCGTTTGCGTTTCAAAAACGAATTGCCCCAAAGAATGACGGTCAACAACCTGAAATTAAGACATGGAGGATTTATTATGACCCCTTACATTACAGTTGCGACGCCGTTTATTGTAGCTGGAAGAACGAACCGCCACAAGATGCCGAACGTAAGAACCACCGCCGATATCCCTGCATTTGATTTTGACGAAGTAAGGTCAGGTGTCCACGATCTACTTGATGGCACGTCCAAGTTGTTCAGCAAATCCGACGCGATCAAACATTGCGAAATTGAAATGTGTTACGATGTCGATGAGGACTCCGGCGAGTTTACCTATTTCGCCGGCCGCGGCATCTTCCACGCGGATGATTTGGAGAATATCTTGCCGGATATGGAGAGCTTTGAGGTCAGTGGCCTGTACGCGATATTTACGACACCTCTCTCGCCTTTCGAGCAAAGGGAGCAGTCAGCTAAAACCATACGGGATACGTGGCAATATATTTTTGCAGAGTGGCTTCCAAATTCTGAGTTTGAATACGATGAAACGCGCAGGGATTTTGAGTTTCATGACAATAAATGCCACGGGTGGTATTTCGACTGTAAAAAGCAGAGTGAAATCCATATCCCTATCCGCCAATGCGAGGACGCAAGGATACAATCCCAAAATAAAATGAAAACCCTTTGGGAAGAGGAAATGAAGCGCCGAGAAGGAATATAATATTAAATTTAAGAAACAGGGTGGTTAAATCTACCCTGTTTTTTACACACAACAATGCCATCAGCCATATTATACGACAAAACATATTTGGTGGTTATTATGTTTGCACTTGTTTTATCTGGGTTTATCGTATCCGTGGACGCGTTTTTTATTGGTTTGTCCGTTGGCTTGCAAGAGAAGGTTAGGTATACTTATATTATTTTGATGAATGCTGCACTGGCCTTGTTTTGCTTTTTTGGATTTTTTATCGCCGCGCAGATATATGACATGATACCGTTTGATCCCGATGTACTTGTCGGTACCGCGTTTATTACGCTTGGATTGTGGATAATCTTCCACAATTTTATTATCAACCGAAAAAATCGACGCGAAGGTGATGTAGGTGGATATTCAAAGAAAACCTTGGTGTTGATTGGGTTTATCATGAGTGTTGAGGCGATGCTAATAACCGTTGGCGTAACACTCGTTTTCCATGATATACCGGTTGCTGAGCGAATCCTTGCGCCTTTGACTATCGCGGCGGCGCACTTTATTTATTCGTCTATATCATTTTTCTTGGTAAGAACGAAGTATATTAAAAAAATGCCACTTGTTATTGGGCAGGTTATTTCAGGGTCCGCGCTTATTCTGTACGGCTTACTTGCGTTGGTTTAATAAGTGCTGCCACTACGTCTGCGGGGAAAGGCACTCTGCCGCCGCCGCTATTACGTTCGCTCTGCTTACTGCTGGGCAGCAATTGAGCACTTCATAAGAGGAAATTAAGCCGGGCTCCACTCTATCCTTGTTGCATCGCTCCAAATGCGCTCAATCGCGAAGAACTCGCGTTCGTCTATGCCGAATAGGTGTATCACGATAACGCCAAAATCCATAAGCATCCAGCCGCCGCCCGCTGTACCTTCGGTATGGCGGAGGGTGATGCCTTGTTTCGTCAACGCCTCATCCACCTCACGCACCACTGCGCGGGCTATATTGTCGTTGTTGGCGGTGGCTATTATGAAGTAATCGCTGAGAAGCGATACCTCGCGTATATCAAGTATCAAAATGTCCGAAGCGAACTTTTCGTCCATCGCTTTTGCGGCCGCCATGACGGCGCCGTATATCTGTTCGTCCGTAAGGTTTATGTTAACTGTGTTCAAAGCGGTTTCTCCTTTTCTTTAGTTCGGCTGCTGCGTCTATGTCCGTATCTGCGGCTAGGCGGGCTGAACGTATGCTTTCGTCTTCATAACGCCCAGGTTCTATATAATCCGCTACAAATACGATCTTTTCCAGCATTGACATATTTTCCCGGCCAATTGTATGGTATCTTATGGCGTTTAGCACTTGTGCGTCCCGTACGCCGTACACCGTTCGAGCGCGTACTGCGCCGAGGGGGGCGTGTATGGTGGCTGGTTTGCTCTTTTCGTATTCCGTAAATTCTATATTATATCCGGCCTCATCCGGCGGCAAGCCGTCAGGGCTCATGCCCTTAGCGCAGTCGTGCAGAAGGCCGGCTTCATATGCCAAGTCCTCATCCACCCCGTAGATACGCGCGAGGCGTACGGCCTCTTCCGCAACGGCAAGGGAATGCTCGTAACGGTTTTGGGACAGATCCTTCTTCAACCTTGCCTTTGCCCTTGGCTCCTGTAGTTTCCGCATGTATAGACCGTTATTTATGGCGTAAAGCACCGCCTCGTCCGGCATAAGGTATCTTACCTTCTCGCCAACGGCAATGCGCGAGCGGATGTCGGCCGACGATATCTCAAGAGCGGGTATGCGTACCTTTGAAATTTTTTTGCCGTATTTTTTTTCAATTCGGGTGGTAAAATCATCCAACGCACCCTCCATAATGCCGGGGCGTGTAACAATGCAAAAATTTACGAGAGAAAGAAGCTCTTCATAATTCCGCCACTTCGCAATCTTCATAAAGGCGTCCGCGCCGCAAATGAACGTGATATCCGCGTCTGGGAATTGGTGCGTAAACGCAAGGCACGTATTATAGCTATATGAAATCTGGTCGTTTGACGTTTCGTAGTCTGAAACGTGGAAATCTGCGTTAGACGCGCAAGCCGCTTTTGTCATTGCCAAGCGGTGCGCAGCTGTCTCCACCATCTTTTTTACGGGGGGGACGCCGACAGGCATAAAAACAACGCAGGAAAGCCTTAAGGCCGCCCTCGCACATTCCGCCGCAAGCATATGCGCGTTGTGTATTGGGTTAAACGTGCCGCCGAAAATACCGATACGCTTTAAATCGGAAAGCCGTTTTATATCTACATCAGAAATAGGATGCAACCCAATTGTGGATATCTCGTCATTTGCCTTGTTTTTCTTCAATCCCTTTTATTAAACCTACCCTTCGCTCGTGCCGGCCGCCTGCCTCAAATTCGGCGTTGAGCCATGAATCTATTATTTCGGCCGCCGTTTCATTATTTACAACCCGTGCGCCTATGCACAATATGTTGCTGTCGTTATGTTCCTTAGATAATTTTGCCGTAAAAGCCTCAGAGCATACCACGGCTCGTATACCGCGAACCTTGTTGGCGGCAATGCACATACCCGCGCCAGTGCCGCATACTAGTATGCCAAGGTCGGCGCGTTTGCCTTGTACGGCTAAAGCAACCATCTCCGCGTATTCCGGGTAATCAACGGACTTGCCTTCCGGCGGAGTAAAAACCAAAATATTATACCCACGCCATTCTAAATGGTTACTAATCGCGGCAAGCATATCCGTCGCGGCATGGTCACAACCTAGGGCTATGCATTCAACAGACATTTTTATTGACCCCTTCACAATTATTCATTATAATTATATCACAAAAAATAAAAAAGGAATACCCTTTATGAAAAATTTATCTTTATATATCCACATACCATTTTGTGCGGCTAAATGCTCTTATTGTGATTTCTTATCTTTTCCCGCGGACGAAGCGGTTATGGAAAAATATGTTGATTGCCTGCGTGAAGAGATAAAGTCTTTTGCGGCTGAGTTTACGGAACATAAGGTATCCACGATATATTTTGGCGGAGGCACACCTACATGTTTGTCTGCATACGGGATTGAAAGTATCTTAAACGAAGTACGGGGACATTATTGTATTAGCGATGACGCCGAAATTACAATTGAGGGTAACCCTGAGTCGTCGACGCTGGAGAAACTGAGCATTTTACGCACTGCTGGAATTAACCGTATCTCTTTTGGCGTGCAGTCTTTTGATGACAAATGCTTAACGGCCATTTCGCGTCTGCACAGCGCGCAGCAGGCGGCGGACGCGTTTTATATCGCCAGAAATGCCGGGTTTGGCAACGTCAGTATAGACCTTATGTTTTCCTTGCCACATCAATCCCTTGGCAATTATGGCGAAACACTAGATAGTGCCATCGCGTTGAAACCCGAACATATAAGTTGCTACGGGCTTACGATTGAAGACGGCACACCCCTGCGCGACGCTGGTTATACTACAGACGAAGAGCTTGACCGTGAAATGTTCTACCTAACATGCGAAAAGCTAAAGGATGCCGGTTATATTCACTACGAAATATCAAACTTTACCTTGCCGGGCTTTGAAAGCAGGCACAACACTGCCTATTGGAATGGTACGGACTACCGCGGCTTCGGACTGGGTGCGTCGTCGTATGTTGATAATGTAAGGTTTTCAAATACGGATAATTTGGACGAATACTTTTTGAGAAAATACGAAAGAAAAGAGGTATATAACCTTAGTGAAAGCGATGAAATGTCGGAATTTATGTTTCTCTCCTTACGGTTACTAGAAAAAGGCGTGGATGCCGCACATTTTTTTCGTAGATTTGATAAAAATATATATAGCATATTTGGTTTGCAGCTGAATGAACTGATTGAAGGCGGGCTGCTTAGAACCTCTGGCGGCCGCTATATACTTACGCCCAGGGGGATTGATTTATCCAACCAAGTTTTTATGAAATTTTTGCTTGACAAAAAAGCGTAAACGTGGTATTTTATGTAGAGTGTTAGCACTCTCTGTGTGTGAGTGCTAACAAAAAAGTAAAACATGTTGGGGGGATTGCCTTGGATGTCCGTAAAGTAAGGATTTTGGAATGTATAATAAACGACTATATCGCCACGGCGGAACCCGTCGGTTCACGTACTATTGCCAAAAAGTGCGACCTTGGGCTTAGCTCTGCCACGATCCGCAATGAAATGAGTGATCTGGAAGAGATGGGCTATATCGTTGCGCCGCATGCGTCGGCCGGGCGCGTCCCTTCGGATGCGGGGTACAGGTTTTTCGTGGATCGCTTATTGCATCAACGCATCGGCGGAAGTACTAAAAGTGACAAGTCCGCGCCTGCTCTCTCGCCGGAGGCATTGGCATTCCTTGAGGCGGCGGTATTCAACAACATAAACCAAATAGATTACCTTTTGAAGGAAACGGCCAAGGCTATATCTTTCCTGACGAACTATATCGCCGTAGTCAGCGAGGCTGTTACCCCGATTAAAGGCGAGAGGATCAAAAGCCTTGTACTTATCCCTGTGGATGAAAATACGGTTCTCCTAACTACGGTTACGTCGGCAAAAAACATAAAGAACCACAGCCTTCGCCTTGCCGCCGCACCGGATGTTGATGCTTGCCTCACGCTTTCGCGCGTGATGAACATCGAGTTTGCGGGGAAAGAGCTGGGTGCTATCACCCCGGCGGCAAAAAAACGGTTGATAACCGCGTTTGCCGCGTATCCGCACCTGTTGCAAATGATTGTAACGGTATTGGAAGGTGTTGTTGCGGAGGGGGGGAAGCCGCGAATCTATACTGGAGGTATAAAAAACATCCTTACCCTGCCTGAGTTTGACGATAAGGGCAAAGCCCTTGCCCTCTTCGAGGCGATTGAGGAGCAGGATTATCTGATGGATTTGCTTAACGAAGCTGACAGCGGCAAAGTGCCGGGTATAAACGTCGTTATCGGGGCGGAAAACCAGCTTGTAGAGCTTAAAAATTGCAGTATCGTAAAAACTACGTACCACACCGGCGGCGGCCGCGCAACCGGCGATATCGCCATCATCGGTCCGACGAGGATGGACTATTCGCAGGCTGTAAACATCTTGCAGGGCATCGCAGATAAGATAAACAACGCGTTAAAAAATATCAACGACAGCACTTAATTTAAGGAGTCACGAAATGAAGAAAAAGGATAAAATAGAAACACTTGAAAATCAGCCGATTGAAGAATTGCAAACCGATCAGGAGCAAAGCGAGCAGGCTGTTGAAGATGTTATACCCGAACCTTCGGTTGAAGAGCTTTTGAATGATGCTGAGGAAAGATATCTGCGCGTTATGGCGGAGTTTGACAATTTCCGTAAGCGCTCCGACGCGGAGAAGTTGCGTAGGTATGACGATGGTATTGCCTCCGCCGTAATAAAATTCCTTCCGGTAATTGATAATTTTGAGCGGGCAATGGCAGCTATGTCCGTATCGTTGGGTGAGGACGATGTTGCCGCCAAAGGCTTTGATATGATACTCCGCCAAATGCGCGAGATTTTACAGGGTATGGGCGTAACAGAAATACCCGCGGCCGGTGAGGCTTTTGATCCAAACATCCATGCTGCGGTTATGATGGAGGAAAGCCAAGAACACGAAGCGGGAATTGTAATTGAAGAGTTAATGAAAGGCTATATCTATAAAGACAGGCCATTGAGACATAGCATGGTCAAGGTTAGTAATTAAAAATAGAAAAGGAGATTAAAAATGGGAAAAATTATAGGAATTGACTTAGGAACGACAAACTCTTGCGTAGCTGTAATGGAGGGTGGCAAACCCGTCGTCATACCAAACACGGAAGGGGCGCGCACTACGCCGTCCGTACTCGCGTTTGCCAAGAACGGTGAACGTCTCGTAGGTGATGTGGCAAAACGTCAGGCAATCACTAACCCAGTAAACACGATTATGTCCATTAAGCGCAAGATGGGCAGCAACTCTAAAACGAACATTGAAGGCAAGGACTATAGCCCGCAGGAAATTTCTGCGATGATCTTGCAAAAATTAAAAGCCGACGCGGAAGCGTATTTAGGTGAAACCGTTGCCGAGGCCGTAATCACCGTACCCGCGTACTTTAGCGACGAGCAGCGCCAAGCCACGGTGGACGCAGGCAAGATTGCCGGTTTCACGGTTGAGCGCATCATCAATGAACCGACGGCCGCCGCGCTTGCGTACGGCCTTGAGAACGAAAAAGAACAGAAAGTGCTTGTATACGACCTTGGCGGAGGCACGTTCGATGTATCAATCATCGACATCGGCGACGGTATAATTGAGGTTATGGCTACGGCTGGCAACAATAAATTAGGCGGAGATGATTTTGACGACCGCGTTATCGAGTATCTCGTAAGCGAGTTTAAGAAGCAGGAAAACATCGACCTGCGTCAAGACAAGATGGCTATGCAACGCCTTAAAGAAGCGGCGGAGAAGGCGAAAAAAGAACTTTCCTCTACTCTTACAACCAATATCAACATACCCTTCGTAACGGTAAACCAAGACGGCCCGAAGCATATGGACGTTACGCTCACTCGCGCTAAGTTCGACGAACTTATAGCCGACCTTGTGGAACGCACGATGGCACCGGTACGCCGCGTACTAGACGATGCGAAGCTTAAGCCGGAGCAGTTGGACAAAGTCCTTCTTGTTGGCGGTTCTACCCGCGTTCCAAGCGTTCAGGCGGCTGTGTTTAAACTTACGGGTAAAGAGCCGTTTAAGGGCATCAACCCGGACGAATGTGTGGCTCTGGGCGCGGCTATCCAGGGTGGCGTTCTCTCCGGCGATGCGGGTGCAAGCGATATTATGCTCCTGGACGTTACGCCGCTCTCTTTGGGTATCGAAACCCTCGGCGGTGTTGCGACTAAGTTGATCCCGCGCAATACTACCATTCCAGCCAGCGAAAAGCAAACCTTCTCCACCGCTGCAGACAGCCAAACAGCCGTAGACATCCACGTCGTGCAAGGTGAGCGCGAATTTGCGAAGGATAACAAAACCCTTGGCAACTTCCGCCTGGATGGTATCGCGCCGGCACCGCGCGGTGTGCCTAAAATTGAGGTTACTTTTGACATCGACAGGAACGGCATAGTAAATGTATCGGCAAAAGACTTGGGCACTGGTAAAGAGCAGAAGATTACGATAACATCAAAAACCAAACTTAGCGATGATGAGATTGACCGTGCCGTGAGGGAAGCGGAGGAGTACGCAGAAGCGGATAAGAAGCGTAAAGAGCTTATCGACGTTAAGAACGATGCAGACTCGACAATCTTCCAAACCGAGAAGATGGTTAAGGATATCGAAGAGAAGATCAGCGAAGAGGATAAGGCGCGCATCGAGGAAGCGCTTGGAAGGCTTCGTGAGACGAATGAACCCATCACGCTTGACAGCATAACCGAAGGCGATGCGGAAAACCTTAAGTCTGCGATGGATGCATTGATGGCAATCGTCCATGAAGTGTCCAGCAAAATGTACGAGCAGGCTGGCGGGCAGCAGGAGCCGGACTACGCAGGCTACGGTGACGACGGCCATGGCGGACACGGCGGCGACGACATTGCGGGAGAATATAGGGAAGAATAACGAATAGTAAAGCGCACGGCTTGAACGTCATTGCGGGCTAGTGAGAGTTAGACCGTGTGCTTTTTGCGGTCATACTCTCACTTGACCCGCAATCTCACGTAAGGAGAAGTAATGCTAAACCTAAACGTAATCTGGGTATCAAACCCCAGCGGTACGCACGTCCTAATGTGTAAGCGACATAAAGAACCATATAAAGGCTTATATAACCTCGTCGGCGGTAAAGTTGAAGCCGGCGAGGGCGGGCTTGCTGCCGCATACCGCGAGCTTGCTGAGGAAACGGGCATCGTCGATATCGAATTACATCATTTGATGGATTTTACCTATCATAAATCCGCCATCCGCCCGAGGGATGGTATCGGCCTCGAAGTTTACTTTGGCACATTAAAGCGCGACCAGGAAGTTTGCGGCGACGAAAAGGAACTTGTTTGGCTAGATACTTCCAATGAAAATTTTTTCGACTACACTCGCTTTGCGGGTGAGGGTAATATCGGGCATATCTTTGAGCAGATTAAAATAAACCAAAATCTATAAATATAACGGAGAATGGAATGGCGAAAATTAAAACCATTTTTGTAGCTGCTGCCGTAATCATTCTAATCGCATTGGCAGGCTGCGCAAATAATATTGTTGGTACATGGGAGTTTGTAGAGGAACGGGAGTACATTTTTGTTGATGGCAGGTGGATGCTTGATTTTGCATATCCTGCGGATAAATATGCACACAAACTTACATTCGGCCGAGGAGGAACAGGTTATCTAAGTGATTACGGCGGGTTTACGGCTGATTTTAATTGGGAATTAAACGGGGATAACCTACGCATTATATTCGGTATCGGCGGGGAATGGTTGGAAACAATCGAGATAAGCCGCAACGAGCTGCGTTTTGTTACGGAAGGGGTATGGGATGGCATATCCTGGAGGGAAGTCGGCGTTTACAAGCGGGTTCGGTAGGAGTGTGAGATGATAAACGATGTATAACCATGCCCCGGAAGGCTACATATGTCCATTTTGCTTAATAGTTGACGGTGTAGAAAACGAGCATGTATGGACGAAACAGTCCGACATATTTTACCGCGACGAATTTATTACGGCTTTTATAAACGCGACAACTTGGGGAGTGAATAAGGGCAATGCCATAATCATCCCAAACCCTCATTTTGAAAATTTATATGACTTGCCGTTGGATTATTCGGTTAAAATACATGAATTTGAAAAAAGTGTGGCTATCGCGTTTAAAGAAGTATACGGATGCGACGGCGTGTCGTCGCGGCAGCATAACGAACCGGCGGGATGCCAGGATGTATGGCATTACCATCTGCATGTTTTCCCAAGATACCATAACGACAATCTATATGCGATGAAACGGACGGCAACAACAGCGGATGAACGGGCGATGTACGCAGACCAATTGAAAGGATACTTCTTAAAATTATGAGCCGGCTAAAGCAATTATCAGTTTCAAATTTTAACATAGAAGTACCTTCGGCATACATCGGTTTTGTGACGCAAGCGCACGAGCTTTTAGTTGAAAATGGCTATAAACCAAAATTTGAGCTTAAAAGACACGGTCTGTCCGCGCTATATAAGTCACCTGCTACAAAGGGGCTTGCGTTGCAGCTTATAATCCGCGACAATACGCTATACATGTACTTATATAATATATTTTTACATGAGCATAACGGCTATTTAGAGAATTTACCGCTAAGTGTTATAGATGAATTTGCAAAATATAGGAATTGCATAGACTCTTGCGAGCCTGTATGTACGGTGACTAGGCTTAGCTATACAATAGGTAACACGTTATATCGTAAATGCGTAGTCGGGCGATTGCTTTTTACGGTAAACAAAGAACTTGCCGCCGGCGTTTTATCTGTTCTATGGAAGTACAACGAAAAACAATTACCAACAATATAGAAAAAAGGATATTTTATGGCAGAACGTGATTATTACGAAGTTCTTGGCATCAACAAGGGTGCGTCGGACGATGATATAAGAAAGGCCTACCGCGGCCTTGCAAAGCAACACCACCCAGATGCGAATCTCGGCAAGGAAAAAGAGGCCGAGGAGAAGTTTAAGGAAATTTCCAAAGCATATTCCGTGCTTAGCGACAGCGAGAAACGCGCATCCTATGACAGGTTCGGCCATCAGGCGTTTGACGGCAGCATGGGTGGCGCGGGTTATTCCGGCAATATGGATTTCAATATGCACGACATCTTCTCAAGTGTGTTCGGGGATTTTTTTGGCGGCGGCGGAGGCAGGCGAGGCGGCGATCGCGGCCCATCCCGTGGGCCGGACGTGCAGGTGCAGATACAAGTCACGTTTCAAGAGGCTGTTGTCGGTACGGAGCGGGAGCTGTCTTTAAATCTGCACGATAAATGCACAACTTGCAACGGTAGCGGCGCAAAACCCGGCACATACCCGGAATCTTGCAAACACTGCGGAGGCAGGGGGGAAGAAGTGGTTACCCAGCAAACCATGTTCGGCCGTATGCAGTCCGTGCGGCCTTGCGCCGTATGCCGCGGCGAGGGCAGGATAATAAAGACACCCTGCCAAACCTGTAGCGGACAAGGCAAGGTTAAGGCAAACAAAAAGATCATCGTGTCCATTCCAAAAGGTATAGACAACGGGCAATCTATCCGCATCCCGGAAAAGGGCGAGGCGGGTGAGCGTGGCGGCCCTCCTGGTGATCTGCGCGTTCTGGTCTACGTAAAGGCTGACACTAGGTTTAGGCGCGACGGAGTAACCTTGTTTACGGAAATTTCGGTTGACATGATACGTGCAACCCTTGGCGGCACGATAAAAATACCAACGCCATATGGCGAGACGGATTATGACATCAAACCAGGCACCCAACCAGGCACGGTCGTAACCCTCAAAAACAAGGGTATGCCAAACGTGCACAATCCAAACCGTGTCGGCGATTTGGAGGCCAACATTAAAGTCGTCATTCCTATTAAACTTACGGTAAAACAGGAGGAACTGTTGCGCGAATTTAACGACGAGCCAACGCCTGCAGAAAAAAAACGATTTGGAAAAAAGAAGTAAATACAAACGTTATTACGAGCGAACGCGAAGCAATCCAGGTGCGGCATTGATCTGTAGTTTTGGGTTCAACAAATAGACCTCGACCTCGATGGTGGTGTAAAGGTCAACTACGCCAAGTTCCAAGGCGTGGAAGTGCCGAAGGACGGTGGAGGGGTTGAGAAGATGGATTTGTTGGGGAGGATATAGCATGGAATGGGACGTAAGAGCGTATTTGGCGTTGATGGCGATTATTATTTCGATTGTTACAGGGATAATAATTCCACTCGTGAGGTATATCATCGAAAAATATTTTAGAAAAGCAAAAGTAACGGTTATTCCGTTTGGAAAAACTACCTTTCTTTACAACACTTCTGGTTCGTACATCAAGATGAAATTTTCCCTTGATTGTCGCAATCAAGATATTGTTGTAAACAACATAAAAGTAAAGATAACAACTAATCGAAAAACAGGCAAAACAGAAACTCTTTATCTTGACTGGGAGAATTTTGAACCTGTTGCGTTCACTTGGGTTGGATATAGCATGGCTAATAGCATAAACTCATCTGCTTTAGCCAGACCAGTTAAGATAGCAAAAAATTCTGTTGAACCGTTTATTGTTGAGTTTGCAAATAACAACCAAGAAGCAGCAAATGACTTGTCTGCATTAAGAGAAAAACGCAAGGGAGCCTTAAATTCATTTCATGATGCGAAAACAAAGGAAGCATCTGAAGAAAACAACTGGTTCAATTTTAGGGTGCCAGAAGTTGTTGTTGAATCGTTCCGAGAAATGGACGATTACGCTAAATTTGCGAGTGAATATGAAAAATATTTTTTCTGGGAAGTTGGTAGTTATTTAATTGAGCTTGTTATTGACTACGACGATAATCAAAAAAATGAAAAACAGTTCACAGTAGAAATAGATTCAACTGATGAAGCAAAGATGAAGGAAAACATTGACGCAATAATATTGGGAACATATAAAGCGGAACAGAACTTGCCGTTTATTTTTAACTGTCTGTACAAAGATTTGTCAAAGTAACCTTTTCAAGCAAAGGGCTTGGATTATGGAGGAAACAGGGAGTGAACCTAACCGAAATAAAAAAATCACTCGACCAGTTATTTGCAAAGCAACTGTTTTGACATTGCTTAGCTCATAATGATATCTGACAAAATTGGCGTGGCTACACGCTTTTTTTTGTGCGCTTTCTGTCATGGTAAAAAGGTTAATAACATTGTATAATATAATGAAGTTAAAACTGCTACTTAGTGAACGGACGGATCCTCTTGTTTGCTTCGCTAACGGCCGGGTGGCACTCCGCGTTGCTGCGCAATTGGCAAACGAACTTGAGCGGTAGAGTACTTTGTACGCGAGCTTAGTAGCAGTTCAATCTTCATTCAGCTATATCATGGATAAAATAGAAACCATATAGGAGGTAAATTACATAATGGATAAACTCTATAACTTAAAAGAAGCCGCAAAAAAGGTGAATTGTTCGCGCAAAGACCTTCGCGATTACCACAGGAGCGGGTTGGTTGCCGGTGAATATTCCGGCGGGGAACTGTGTTTTTCGGAATCTGTCCTTAACGATTTCATTTCGCGGTTCGCTCAAATCGAAAAAATGAAGGCCGACGCAAAGGCGGGCGCAAGGCGCATGGGGATGATGTAACGGTGGGTATATTTTATGACAACGGCCGCCCCAGAGAATCACTGCCGCCGCCAAACAAAAGGGTAAGGAAATCAACGATAACGCCGATGCCGAATAGCCCTCCCGTAAAAAACCAAAGCACTCCCGTTCCGACTTTGCCGAGATAAAACCTGTGTACGCCAATGTAACCGACGAAAAAGCACAGCAGAATGGCGGTTACCCTGCTTTTGGGTGAAACACCCAAAGCGTACGAACCGGTGTTATTATTTGTATTTGTTATGTTGATTACAGGTGTGGCTGATACGGTATGCACGGCAGCTTTTGTCGCCTCTTCAAAAACGTTGTCAAGGTCATCCCTGCAAACCATCCTGCCTCTAAGCTCAACCAGGCAATCCTTGCAAAACGGCTTTCCGCAATATGTACACATCCCTGCGGCTTGCATTTGTGCGTGGTTTGCGCACTGGAGATATTGCATTTCTATACATCCCTTCTTTACATTTATATTCGTTAAACCATAAAATGGTCTTATAAGATGCTTCGAATTAAACAGCTATATCAAAGTAATTATAAGATGCCTGCGTATTTTAGTCAAGTGTAAAAAAAACACAATTTTTCCTAACTTTACGGCGGGAATAAGCGTCTTTACTTATATAGGCCTATAAAACGAACGGACGAGGTGAATAATATTGAAAACCTGAGATCATTGATGTGGTTGGCGGCAGCGGGTGATGTTGGCGCGTTTGAGCAAATTGTGCGGTTAATGACCCCGAAACTTAAGAAGGTTGTAAGTTATTACGCCGGACAATCTCAAGATGCGGATGATATTTTGCAAGAGATTTGGATGAAGTTGTGGCGGCGTGCCCACGTTCTTGCAAATAAAGAAAACCCCGAATATTGGCTGTTTACGGTCGTGCGCCACCATTGTTATGATGCCGGACGAAAGCAAACGCGTCAAAAAAGCCGTATGCAGCTGATGTATGCAGACGACGAAAGCACATCTCAATACATAGATATGGTGCATGGTGCGGCTGCGGACTATCTGGATCCGGAAGCCCTGACAATCCGAAAAGAAACCGCCGAGTTTATCCGCGGCAGAATCGACGGCCTGAAGGAGCTGTATTCCCTTCCGATTTACCTGTATTACTTTAACGATCTGTCCATATCGGAAATAGCATCGTTGCTTGGCATATCCGCTTCGGCGGTTAAATGGCGGCTGCATACCGGCCGCCAACTATTAAAAAAGGAGCTTAAAAAACATGACTATTGAACAAGCAAGAAGAATACTGAAGAACATCACGAATACGGCGCATGATTCCTCTTTGACTGGTACGTTTCAGAACGGTGCGGCACCGCTTGTGCAGGCGTACAACGCCATATTCAAATACGCCATCACTCAGCAATGGTTTGCCGATATAGGCGTAGTATCAGAACTTGACATGCAGAAACTGCCGCCTTCCGGAGAAGATCTTATGGATTACATTGGCTGTGCGGCGGCTGTGCTGGCGGGGATGTTGGAATAACAGGCGAGGAGAAATATATAAGATACAAAACCGTTGTGCATGTTATCGGCATAACGGTTTTTGTTTTAATGCCTAAGCGGCCACATCATCGCGTCCGGCACTTCGCCCGCGAAGACGGTGTTGACAAGAGGAACGCTTCGCTGCACATAGATGGTGCGCGTTTGCATGGGGTTTACTATTTGCATGGTGGCGTACACGGTCAGCCATACCTGGAAGTTGACCTGGTTTATCCCAGCCGACGAAAACGATGTGTGGTGTTCCACATTAGCAAGACCGATGGGCATTACGCGCACTACGTGCGACGGGCCGATATTGGCAAGCCAGTTTACGCCGAGTAGGGTGCCGATAGGTACGGTGATGCGCTCCGACATCGGTGTGGATAGTTTTTCCAGGAGGCTTTGCGAAAGCTGCATACCTATCTCGTTTATGAGTATTGTGTTGGCGTGCAGCGACGTAACGCGCCCATCGCTGCCGACGACGATGGTATAGAAATCCTCGGACACGAGGCGGTTGAAATCACCCTCGATAAGCTCCGCCAATGATGTATTTATCGCTTCATTTATGCGCGCGTTTATGCGGTATTCCTCTATGCTAATAACCGCCGGCAGCAAACGGCTGTCCACAAGGTTCACAAACATAATCAAAAGCAGTGTAAAAACGGCGAGAGAGATAAAAAGAACCGCCCGCTTTCTTGATTTTTGTATTTTTTGCTTTTTTCGTGGTTTGTAACGGCGTTTTGGCATAAAACCTCTTGCAATACCCAAATTATCTATGTTATAATGTTTACGTGGATTTAAATTGGTAAATGCTAAAATATTGGTTTAATATGGAGGTAAATTTAAAGGCACTGAAAGAAATTTACGGTAACGAATGTAAATCGTTTAAGAAATCGTTTTGCGAATTTGAACTATACATCTATTAACTATAAAGCTCTTATTATGAAACAAGCGCATAAATTTATGTAAAGACAATACTTATTTTGACGGCGATATTTATTAGTCAGCATCAAGAAAGGAAGAAACGTATGGATTATTCCCTAAAACACGCTAATGAACGTAAAATCAAGAAAATGTATAAATCCGGCCATAAAAAAGCAAAAAATAAAATCAAAGTAGTATTTACGCGGATATTATTGATTTGCATTATGGTAAGCATTTCCGGCGGGGTAATGATGGCTGCCGGGGCGTATTTGAGCATAATTGAACGCGCGCCGCGCATCAGCCACATATTTGAGCTTATCGACGCGCAAGTGAACTACAACAGCGTTATCGTTGATCTGCATGGCAACGTTATATCCGTGCTTACGGGTGCGGAGAACCGCGATTTCGTGCCGAGTGAGCTGATACCCGACCACGTTAAGCTGGCCTTTATCGCGATTGAGGACGAACGCTTTTTCGAACACAACGGCATAGACCTGCGTGCTATGGGCCGTGCGCTTTGGATATCTATTACAGCCAACCATACTGAGGGAGCGTCTACAATCACACAGCAAGTCATAAAAATGAAGCTTGAGCTTGGGAACAATACGTTTGAAAGCAAATTACAAGAGCAAGTGCTTGCATTGGATTTGGAGCGCACACTTTTGGAGCAGCTTGGCTCGCGCTCGGCGGCGAAGGATTATATTTTGGAGATTTATCTCAACAGCATACACCTAGGCGCGGGTTACGGCGTACAGGCGGCGTCGCAACGCTGGTTTAACAAGGATGTGTGGGAGTTAACGCTGTCCGAGGCGGCGACATTGGCGGCGATGACGTCAAACCCATCTCGCTACCGCCCTACGCGGCAGCCGGAGGTAAACCCAGAATATTGCGAGCACCTGGACATGTCTTCATTCTGCGTTCATACAAACACATGCCGCGACTGTCGCAGCCCCAACCAATGGCGGCGCACACGCGTACTTTTGAATATGCTGCGCCTTGGGTTTATAACACAGGATGAGTTTGATGAGGCCATTGCCGATAACCCGTATGAACGCGTCGCCATGGTACAGTTTGAGCGCGCGAATGCTCCGTCAACACGCGGATGGCATGAAGATGAGGTTATCCGCCAAGTGCGCCAGGATTTGATGAATATGTTTAACATGACAGCGCAGGAAGCGAATAACTTGATCTTCAGTGGCGGGCTTACGATTGTTTCCACCGTGGATCAGCGCATTCAAGATATTGTAAACAGGGCGTACCTTAACGATGCCCTCTTCCCCAGCCGCGAGTTTCATATTGAGGTGCAGTGGGCGGCGACTATACGGAATATCAATACGGGCATGACGCGCAACGTCAATAACGACGGCAACCGCGGCCAGCTTGCAAATATAGATCAAGTGGACGCTTTTGTAGAGCAGGTACGCGCACGCCACCTGCGCGACGGGGACGAGATCGTACCTGGTACGGAGCGCATCATCCCCGTTACTCAGCCCCAGTCCGCCTTTGTCGTTATGGATCATAATACGGGCCATGTCGTTGCCATTGCAGGTGGGCGTGGGCCGAAGCTCGTAAACATGGGGCTTAACCGCTCCGTAGGCACGGTACGCCAGCCGGGCTCTGTTTTCAAAACCTTTGTATTCGCAGCCGGGCTTGACTTAAATATACTTACGGCCGCCACGATTGTTGACGACGTTCCAAACTATAGAATAGAAAACTTCCGCAATCCGCAGACGGGTGAGTGGGAAACACGGGAAGTTAGGTGGCCGCAGAACTGGTGGAGCGGCCCCTTCCGCGGACTGAACACCATACGCCGCGGCCAGGCGGATAGTATGAACGTTCTTACCGTTAAGACTTTGGATATAGTAGGCGTGGACGAAACGTTTGATTACCTGCTCAATTTTGGATTTTCTACACTCGTTGAGAGAGACCGCGACCCAGCACCGATTGCGCTTGGCGGGCTTACCCACGGCGTGTCCGTACTGGAGATGACGGCTGCATACGCCGCTATAGCCAATGCTGGCGTGTTTATCGAACCTATTTTCTATACCATGGTTTTAGACCATCACGGCAATATTTTATTGAATAATGAAAACCCCGCGTCCCATCGCGTTATCAGCTCCGCATCCGCGTTTATTCTAACGGATATTATGGTTGACGTTATCCGTGTGGGTACGGCTCAGCGTGCGCGTTTAGCAAACGGTATGCCCGCCGCTGGCAAAACGGGTACCACGCAGCGCGGCCAGGATATTTGGTTTGCGGGATATACGGCGTATTTTACCGCCACAGTATGGGTTGGTTATGATACGCCGCGTCCATTCAGCCGCGCAACTAGGGATGAAGCCATACACCTTGGTTTATGGCGTAATATTATGGATGAGATACACATGGGTTTTGCGCCACGCTCATTTGCCATACCGGTAGGCGTGGAGGAACATCGTATATGCACCGCAAGCGGATTACGCCCGATAGAGGGTGTGTGTGGTCACGGCGCGTCGTTCTTCACCGTGAGGAACGAATGGTTTGAAATAGGTACGGAACCTGGGCGAGACGAGTTTTGCAATGTCTGCGTGGTAGTTGATGTATGTACCGGAACCGGAAGCGAGTGGTTTATTCCAGGCTCATTTTGCACGGATCATACGGTGATCCGCAATTTTATAGGCATTGTGCGGCCGATACCATTTACGGGCAATGCCAACGTACGCGACGCACGGTACGAGATACCGATATACCACTGTACCGTATGCACGCCTCAATCACAGCATACGCAACCCGTACACGTGCAGCCTCCACCAGGGCAATAGTAAATGTTTTACTACCAAATCAATAAAAATCCTTCATGAAAGCGGAGTGTAAATATGAACAAAAGAATTTACGTGGAAAAGACATGCGACGCGGCCGTAGCGCGCGCAGTGGGAGAGTTTCGTGATTATTTGGGTATAACGGCTATAGCCGGTCTACGCATCCTTTATAGGTACGACGTGGCCGGCCTTAGCGAAGAAGAGTTTGCGGCGGCGTTACCGTATGTATTTGCGGCTCCAGGTATTGATATTGTGCATCTTGATGCGATTTCCGTTAAGGATGAATATGTATTTGCAACGCAGTTTTTGCCAGGTGTTTATGACCAGGCGGCTAATCTCGCCGCTTTTTCATGCGCTTTGTTTACCGAAAATGGCGTCGCTGACGATATAACAGTCAAAACTGCGCGGGTGTATATTATTTCCGGCAATTTGTCGGATGAAGATAAGGCTAAGATTTTTAGATACCATATAAACCAAGTAGATGAGCGCGTTGTTGACGCGTTTGCGCCGGAAGACTTTGCGGAAAGTAAGGTTTCCGATATGAAGGTGCCAATGTCCACAGCCGCAACGAACTATGACGGCTTAGGGATGAGCGAGGATGATAAAGATTTCATCCGAGATTTCCTCATGAAACATGACGGGCGTGACGCGACGCATACGGAACTTCGCATCCTTGATACATATTGGTCGGATCATTGCCGCCACTCAACATTTCTAACCGAGATTACGGAACTTACCGTGCCGGACGGGCCGTTCAAAAATATGTTGGAAGAAACATACGCTGAATACATCGCTCTGCGTAAATCGCATTACGGCGAAAGTACGGAACGCCCCGTTACGTTGATGGATTTGGCAACGATATCCGCAAAGGCGATGGTAAAGCGTGGAGAATTGCCGGACTTGGAAGTGTCCGATGAACAGAATGCGGCGTCATTCTTTGTTACGGCAATCGAAAACGGCGTGGAACGGGAATGGATCGTCAGCTTTAAGAACGAAACGCATAACCACCCAACGGAGATTGAGCCTTTCGGCGGTGCGGCAACCTGCCTTGGCGGTGGTATTCGCGACCCGCTTTCGGGGCGATCTGCGATTATGCAGGGCATGCGTTTTACGGGCGCGGCTGATCCGCGTGCGGCTTTTGAGGATACCATCCCTGGTAAGCTGCCCCAGCGTAAACTTACGCTTCTTGCAGCGGACGGGTTCTCATCCTACGGCAACCAAGTAGGTGCTGCTACGGGTATAATAAATGAGTTTTATCACCCAGGTTACGCCGCAAAGCGCATGGAGGGTGGTGCGGTTGTTTCTGCAACCCGAAGGGAGTATGTGCGGCGTGATAAGCCCGTACCCGGCGATTTAATCCTGCTCATCGGCGGGCGCACAGGGCGCGACGGTATCGGCGGCGCGGTTGGCTCGTCTGTAGAGCATACGGACAAGTCGAGTGTGCTAAACAGCGCGGAAGTGCAACGCGGTGACCCGCACTTAGAACGTGGCTTGATCCGTTTATTCAAAAACCCGCAGGCTACGGTTATGATAAAGAAATCCAACGATTTTGGTGCAGGAGGCGTAAGTGTCTGTATCGGTGAGCTGGCGGACGGTCTTTTGATCAACCTTGACAAAGTGCCGCCGAAGTACGCGGGTATGAACGGAACGGAGCTTGCGATTTCCGAATCGCAGGAGCGAATGGCTGTTGTTATTTCCAGTGCTGATAGGGATAAGTTTATTGACATGGCTACGGCGGAAAACCTTGAATGCGTTGTCGTAGCTGAAGTTACGGATCATAACCGCATGACGATGATGTGGAAGGGCAATAAGATTTGCGATTTGCCGCGAGAACTACTGGACTCGTCGGGTGTGCGACGTTATACGGAGGTTTGTTTAGCCACAGATTACACGGATAAAAACACGGATAAAAAACCGTTAAACCTTAAGGAAGCTATGTTCGACCTTAACAACGCCTCACAAAAAGGTTTGCATGATAAGTTTGATTCCACCGTTGGTACGGGTACGGTTGTAATGCCGTACGGCGGCAAGAACCAACTTACGCCCGCACAAGCGATGGTTGCTAAACTTCCGGCGGAAGGTATTGATACCTGTACGATGATGGCTATGGGGTATGACCCGTACATAGCGGAGCAAAGCCCATTTCACGGCGCGTTTACAGCAGTTGTTGAGTCTGTCGCGAGGATTGTTGCAACCGGCGGTTCGCTTGGGAACATGAAGCTAAGCTTTCAGGAGTTTTTTGGTAGCCCAATGCGTGATCCAAAACGTTGGGGCACAGTTTTTGCAGCGATGCTCGGTGCATTCCGTGCGATGAGCCATCTTGGACTGGCCGCCGTCGGAGGAAAAGACAGTATGAGCGGTACGTACAAAGGTACAGACGGCGAGCTTATCGACGTGCCGCCGACTTTGGTGTCCTTCGCCGTCTGTACGGACAAGCTCAAGTATGTTGTATCCCCGGAATTTAAGGCCGCTGGCAATAAGGTTGCTATACTTGAATGCAAAAAAGACGTAAACGGCTTACCGGACATAAATAAATTTATATCAAATGTGAAGAAAATACGAGAATTGGTTGAGAGCGGCAAAGCTCTGTCCGTACACGCTATTTCTGCTGGCGGTGCGGCGGTTTCGCTTGCGCTTATGGCTATTGGCAACTCTGTGGGCGTTTCCATAAAGACGGACAAAGACCTATATGCTGTTGGCTACGGCGGTTTTATTATAGAGCTTAGCGAAGACGTGTCTGGCTTTGAGATCATAGGTGAAACGACGAAGGATAAAGAAATCGATCTCAATGGCGACAAGACGCATATCTGTGCCGCGTTGGAAGCGTGGTTTACCCCGCTGGATGGCATACATCCTTCGTGCTATACATGTGTCACAAAATGCCCGTGCCATTCGGAAGATAAGGTCGTCATACCGGCGGCATCTGCCGTAAAGGCGTTTGAGAAGCCGGATCAGCGTGCACCTAAAGTTATTATCCCAACCTTCCCAGGCTCAACGGGTGAGGAGGACATGCTTTCCCAGTTCCAAAGTGCGGGCGCAAATGCAGAGCTTTTTGTGGTTAATAATTATTCCGCAGGCAATATTAACGAAGTTGTAACCGAATTGGCGGAGAAGATAAAAACCGCCGATATACTAGCCTTACCCGCTGGAGATGAGGGGGCAAGCGGCTACGCGGCGGCGGTGCTTTCCCGTCCGCTGGTTGCGGCGGCAATCAAGGGGTTACATGATAAACGGAATGGCCTTATTTTAGGTATCGGCGCAGGTTTCCATGTTTTGATAAAGCTTGGGCTTCTGGATGCCGAAGGTGTGAGCTTACTGGATAATGCCTGCAATACGTTTGTATCACGCATTGTGCGAACCAAAGTTGTCGCAAACCATTCTCCATGGCTTGCCCCACACGCGACAGGCGATATTATAAGTATGCCTGTGTCCTGCGCGGCTGGCAGACTAGTTGCGGATGAAGCAACCTTGCAAAAACTCGCCGCTAACGGCCAAATCGCTGCGGTTTACGTAAACCAAGACGGTGACGCGACGATGGACGCGCGCTTTAACCCAAGCGGCTCATATTGGGCGATAGAGGCGCTGGCAAGCGCGGACGGCCGCGTCTTAGGCAAGATGGCTAATGCGGATAGGAACGCCGCTGGCTTGTACAGAAACGTACCGGGTAATTACGATAATTCGCTGTTTAAGGCGGCTGTGGATTATTTTAAGTAAATACTTCAGGAGAAACTTAAGTGCATAATACAATTAAGGAACGCTTTGATGACCGTTCGGACATATACTTCAAAGATATTCAAACGGGGCTTGATATAATTGAGAAAAACCCGGAAAATGCATTTCCGTTAGCCGTATGGGATATGGTGCGCCAAAGGTTCCCTGATCTGCGCGGCAAGCGCGTTATAGTTCCGTCCAGCGGCGACAGTATTATGATGTTTGCATTTCATCTGATGGGAGCGAAGGTAACGTCGTGCGACCTGTCCGACGGCCAATTAAACAATGGCAGGAAAATAGCGGAAAGATACGGTTGGGATATCGAGTTTATTAGGCAGGATAGTATGCTGCTGGACAGAATACCGGACGGAACGTACGATTTGCTGTATACGTCAAACGGCGTTCACGTGTGGATACATGATTTGTCGGGTATGTACACAAACTTCCATCGGGTGCTGAAGCCTGGCGGATGTTATATAATGGAGGAAATACACCCTTTTCTGCGTCCGTTTGATATGGGTAATGATAATTTAGTTATAAAAAGGCCGTATTCCGAAACGGGGCCGCACCCAAATGAAGGTGTGTACACCTATGCCTGGCGTTTACAGGATTTTATAAACAATATTTCCGGTGCGGGTTTCCGCATTACTCGTATGGAGGAATTTACCCCCGGCACGGAATGTTGGGATCCCGGGTTTTATGATAACATAAAGGAAGCGGAGGCTGATAGCCACCGTAAATACGATTGGAAATTGAACCCCTGGGCGGCTTTACCGCAATGGTTTGGTTTAGTCGCCGATAAGTAGTTGTAAATTGGAGGTTTGGTAATGAGTAACGCATACGCAAAGGCCGGTGTGGACGTACACGCCGGATACCGCTCTGTGGAGCTGATAAGGAAGCATATTGAGAGTACATTTACATCAGGCGTTTTTGGTGGCCTTGGCGGTTTCGGCGGTATGTTCTCCATGGCCGAATTTAAGATTATGGAAGACCCAATCATGGTCTTCGGAGCGGACGGAGTGGGCACGAAGATTGAGCTTGCGCGGATTATGGATAAGCACGACACTGTCGGTATCGACCTCGTCGCCATGTGCGTAAATGATATTTTATGTTGCGGCGCGAAACCGCTTGTCTTCCTTGATTACATCGCTTGCGGTAAAAACGTGCCGGAACGGGTGGAGCAAATCGTGGCTGGTATGTCTGAAGGTTGCCGCCAAGCAGGCGCAGCCCTTGTTGGCGGCGAAACGGCGGAACACCCCGGCCTTATGGACGACGACGAGTACGACCTCGGCGGCTTTGCCATGGGCGTTGTGGATAAACCGAAAATGATTGACGGAACGAGGATAAAAGCAGGTGATGTTTTAATTGGCCTTTCGTCCAGCGGTACGCACTCCAACGGTTTTTCTCTCATCAGAAAGGTTTTGGGCGTAAACGCCGCCGTTCTCAATATTTATGTTGACGAATTGTCAGCTACTTTCGGTGAGATTTTGCTTACCCCCACAAAAATTTATGTAAAATCTGTCTTAGCGTTGCTGGAAACGTACCCGGACAAAGTGTTGGGCATTTCACACATGACAGGCGGCGGTATTATCGAAAACCTGCCGCGATTTTTCCCTAAAAACGCAAAATTGACGGCAAGGGTGGACTCATCAAAACTACAGACACCTCCAATTTTTGATATTATCGCAAAAAAAGGCGGCATTGACCGCATGGACATGTTCGGCACTTTTAATATGGGTATTGGCATGGTGCTTTGCGTACCGGAATGCTCGGTGGACAACATATTAAAATTACTTGAACAAAACGGCGAAAAGGCTCATGTTATCGGAGACATAATAAAGCGCGAAAATGATCTTGGTGAAATATGTATAAAATAGCCGTCTTGGCATCAGGCGGCGGCACGAACCTGCAAGCGCTTATTGACGCGCGGAACGCCGGAAACTTACGTGTGGAGATAGCGCTTGTTATCGTATCCAAGCCAGATGCATACGCCGCGGAAAGAGCGAGGCAAAACAACATCCCCGTCCTCATCCTGTCCAGAAAAGATATTAAGAATCGTGATAAATACACCAGGCTTGTCGCAACGGCTTTAAACGACCACAATGTACAGCTTACCGTTTTTGCCGGTTGGTTGGTTATTTTGTCTCCTAGCTTTTTTGATATATACATGGGTAAGTCCATAAATATCCACCCAGCCATTTTGCCTGATTTTGGCGGTGCGGGCTTTTTCGGGCTACACGTCCACGAAGCCGTACTTGCGGCAAAAGTTGCGCAAACCGGCGCGACAGTGCATTACGTTACGGAAGGTGTAGATGAAGGACCAATAATACTTCAAAAATTTGTCGACATACAAGAAGGTGACACGCCCGAAACATTACAGCTCCGTGTGATGGAGGAGGCGGAGCGGCCGCTTTTGGTGGCTGCCGTCAACCTAATTGCCGGAGGGGCATAAGTATTTAGCTTGGCCAGTTAGTTCAATGAACAGATATAATCTAAATCAAGCGAGCCTAGAAAATTGAGAGGATGCTTCTTGTGAGATTTTCAAACGACCCAATAGATGTGATACAAATTATACAATTATTTATTCCGGTGCTAACATTTGCAATGGGTTATTTTTTGTCTGCAATTGCGCATAAACGAGCACACAACCTGGCAATGGAAAGGGCACTGGAGCGTGAGAAGTTTGATAATCTTTATCATCCGATATTTATTATGTTAATTTCGTTGGGGAAAGATGTAAAGGAAGGTATTTCAATGCCTTCGACACGTGACACAGCGGCTGTAAACCAAATTATTCTCTTGTTAAAAGAACGGATTTATCTTGCGCCGTTAAATACGCAAAAAAATGCTTGGGAATTTATTCATAAAATAAAGTTTATACAGCAAGAAGTTAACTTAGAAACTGCTGATGAGGCGGTATGCAATGATTTGGATGTAAAGTTTGGAATGTTAATAGGTGTCTTGTTGAATGAATATAAATTAACAGCCGATAAATTGGGATATTGCTTCGCTTGGTAAGTGCATTCTTGAATCGAAAGGAAACTTAATATGAAAATATTGGTAATTGGCGGCGGCGGCCGCGAGCACGCCATAATCTGGCGTTTGGCAAATAATCCAGGCAATGTTAGGCACGAAATTTTCTGTGCGCCTGGCAATGCCGGCACTGCGGAGATTGCGACAAACGTCGATATTTCCGCAATGGATATATACGCTTTACGTGACTTTGCGTTGGTAAAAAAAATCGACTTAACTGTAGTTGGCCCGGAGGATGCTCTGGCGGCCGGCATCGTTGACGCGTTTGCCGAGGTAGGGTTACCCGCCTTCGGCCCGACGAAGGCGGCGGCGCGATTGGAATCAAGCAAATCGTTCGGTAAGGAGTTCATGCGTAAATTCGGCATCCCAACGGCGGCATATCAAGGTTTTTCCGATTTTGTTCAAGCTAAGGGTTTTATAAATGTAACCGCAAAGTTCCCATGCTACATAAAGGCAGATGGGCTGGCCGTTGGAAAGGGCGCGTACTACTGCCATGACAAAGCCGCCGCCCTTGCGACACTTGATGAAATTATGGTGGAAAAAAGGTTCGGCGGTGCCGGCGATACAGTCGTAATAGAAGAATACCTTGAAGGGCCGGAAACGACGCTCCTTTGTTTCTGCGACGGCAAAACGATAGTGCCGATGTTATCCTCCATGGATTACCAAAAGGTAAACGACAACAACGAAGGCCCGAATACGGGTGGCATGGGTGTACTGGCACCAAGCCCGCACTATACCACAGACGTGCAGAAAGCGGTTGAGGAAAAGATCGTTTGGCCTACTTTGCACGGCTTGCAAGCCGAAAACATAGATTTCCGCGGCATAATATACATCGGCCTTATACTTACGAAAAATGGGCCGTACGTTATAGAATACAATGCCCGCTTCGGAGACCCGGAGACGCAGGCAATCCTTCCTCTTCTCGCAACGGACTTATCAAAAATATTTTTTAGCTGCATAAACCAAACGCTTGATAAGGATTTGGTATCGTGGTATCCAGATGTTTCCGGTGCCTGCGTTGTGCTGGCTAGCGGCGGCTACCCAGATAAATTTACGAAGGGGTATCCTATTAAAGGCTTGGAAGAAGCATGCGTTTTGTGCAAGGATGCTCTTATATTTCATGCTGGCACAACAAAGGCGGACGGCGAAGTGATTACGAACGGTGGCAGGGTTTTGGGTGTTGTCGCTACTGCGGCTACTTTAGATGCCGCCGTTACCAAGGCTTACGAGGCGGCGGTGCATATTTCATTCACCAATATGCACAAGAGAACGGATATCGGTAAATATTAAGTATAGAGGAATTACTTTGAAATAGCAAAAAATTATATTGACAATTATACCAACCATGATATAATAAATATGTGGACGATAAAGGAAGGGGAAAACCATTTTGGCTAGGCACCCATGGTAAAAAACAGACAATGCGTTCGCGTATAATTTAATAGAGGGGGAGACCACCCATAGAAAAAAACGGAAAAGCGAGCGTATCCATTATCGATCGCGAGGGCAATAACATAGGCGTAACCTATCGTAAACGAGCATCAGGCTTAGTTAAGCGAGGCAGGGCGCGTTATGTTGACGAAGATACAATTTGTTTGCTTGCGCGTCCGCCATTATATACAATGGAGGATAATATGGATATAAACAATAATAAGGAAATTTGGAAAGATAACGACGGGAATATCATCGAAACAGAAGCTACCGCCGTGACCGCCGGTTTTAAATACACTACCGGCTCGGCATCAACCGTAGGATATGACGCTCCCGGCGTGTCCGGGTTAGGCGAAACCATCACCTTAGCCGACATACTTAAGCGTATTGACTTAATTGCAGGTGAAGATGCCGCAATAAACGAAGCAATGTCAGCACTTAACTTTATCGACGCTAAAGATGTTGCATACGGCTCAGACAACGCCGGCACAAAAGCAAACGCTATTAGAGATGCCGTTAAGGAACGTGAAGCCACGAAGCAAAAATCCCTCGATTTTCTTAAAATGGTGTATGAGGACATGAAACCGCAAACCGGAACAGTAGCCTCTGCGCCCGATTACCTAAAAGACCTTTTAAAAGAATCCGTACGCACCAACAACTATGAAACGACACGGCTTCTTTTGGCTCAATTAGGAAATGCTTCACAAGTTTCGGGCCATGCGGGCGATAATCAGTTTAACGTTGTATCGGAGCAGAAGGTTTTCTTATTGGTTACAAACAGCAGAAACCAAGGGAAGTTTGATCTGGATGATTACGGGCTGCGCCATTACTTTGATGAAGGATGGCGGATAACAAGCGTCCACCCGGCGATAGCTGGCAATGGGGACTTTAGGTACACGCTTACTGTCTTGCTTGAAAGATAGCATCAACAACCAATAGTGCTACAGTGGGGCATCCGCAAGGGTGTCCCTTTTGGTAAAAAATATGGATAAATTCAAAACAATAAAAATAAACGCAACAGCCGATTTTATAGAAAAAAAGTCTGAGTTCATCGGCCACGCCTACCCGGCGCAAAGTGAAGCGGAGGCTTTGGCAATCCTCGAAGCGGTTCGTATAAATCATGCCAAAGCCACGCATAACGCTTTCGCTTATATCATTGATCCTGTAATAAAGTATGCGAAGGCGAATGATGACGGGGAACCGAGCGGCACGGCTGGTATGCCAATTTTAGAGTGTTTGCGGAAAGAAAGTCTCGTAAACGTCATTGTTGTAGTAACGCGTTATTATGGGGGCATAATGCTTGGCGGCGGCGGACTTACGCGCGCATACGGGCGTGCCGCGCGGGAGGCCGTGGTCGCTGCCGGCATCGCCGAAATGCTTTTACACCAACAATTTCAAATAACCGTGCCGTATCACCTTTCCGGTAAAGTGCAGTACGAAATACTCGGCGCAGGCCACATAATCGAAGCTGCGGACTATGCCGAAAACGTTGCATTTACGGTGATCATCAAGAACGATGATGCGGACGGCTTCCGCACGAAGATTACGGATATGACTGCGGCGGCGGCGATATTTGGGGAAATTAATTTTGTGTATCGCTAAACTTGCGATTTTATCACAATTATGCTAAACTATTTTTTAATGGCGATAACTTCTGACTAGAGATAAAGGGCGGTTTTAATCCGACCCGTATCTGATTTATGTAATAACTTTGCTTACAACATTAAAATCATTGAAATAATATAAGGGGATATAGAAATGTTCAAACCTATCGACAACAATATGAACTTCGCCGCGCGCGAGCTTGAAATCATAAAGTTTTGGGAAGAAAACAAGATTTTTGAAAAAAGTATTGAACAGCGTGAAGGAAAAGAGAATTTTACGTTCTATGAAGGGCCGCCTACGGCCAATGGTAAGCCGCACATTGGGCATGTTATTACCCGAGCCTACAAAGACGCCGTGCCGCGCTACCAAACGATGAAGGGTAAAAGAGTGCTTCGCAAAGGAGGCTGGGATACGCATGGTTTGCCTGTTGAGCTTGAAGTTGAAAAGACCCTTGGGTTCACCGGTAAAGCGGATATCGAAAAATATGGCGTGGAGCCGTTTATAAAAAAATGCAAGGAATCAGTTTGGACGTATAAAAACGAGTGGGAAACCATGAGCCGCCGTGTCGGTTATTGGCTTGACTGGGAAAACGCGTATATTACCTACACCAATGACTATATCGAGTCTGTGTGGTGGGCAATTAAACAGATCTGGGATAAAGGGTTTATCTACAAAGGCCATAAAATCGTGCCATACTGCGCGCGGTGCGGTACGGCTCTGTCCAGCCATGAAGTGTCGCAGGGATATAAGGATGTGAAGGAAGATTCGGCGTACGTGCTTTTTAAAGTTGCTGGCAAGGATGATGGTAAAGATAACGAATATTTCGTCGCGTGGACGACTACGCCTTGGACATTACCGTCTAACGTCGCCTTGGCTGTTAATCCCAAAGAAATTTATGTAAAAGTAAAGGACGAACAAGGGCGGGTTTTGATCTTAGCTGAAGCTTTGGCAAAAAAGTTGTTGGGTGATGAGGTTGAGATTTTGGAAAAGTTTAAAGGCGAGACGCTGGAACGCGTAAAGTATGAACCGCTTTTTGACTTTGCCGGTGACATTGACGCTTTTTACGTTGTGTGCGCGGATTATGTTACTCTGACAGACGGTACAGGTATCGTTCACACGGCCCCGGCATTTGGTGAGGACGATTATAGGAGTGGTGTAAAATATAATCTGCCATTTGTGAACCTTGTTAATGACGAGGGTTGTTTTCTGCCTGCGGTAATAAATTGGGCAGGTATGTTTGTAAAGGATGCGGATATCGAGATTATCAAGCATCTTAAGCAGGCTGGGCTTCTATTTAAAAAACAGGCATATGAGCATAGTTACCCACATTGTTGGCGTTGCGATAGGCCGCTCCTCTACTACCCGCGTGAATCTTGGTTTATCAAGATGACCGCCGTGCGTGACGAACTTGTCGCGAATAATAACAATATAGATTGGCGGCCGGATTCCTTCCGCACGGGGCGCATGGGTGATTGGCTCAAGAATGTTGTGGATTGGGGTTTTAGCCGAGAGCGTTATTGGGGCACACCACTGCCGATATGGGTTTGCGGGTGTGGGTATCAGACGGCAATTGGAAGCGTTGAGGAACTTAGGGAACAGGCAGTTGATCCCATCAAAGTTGAAGGGCTTGAGCTGCATAAACCGTATGTAGATGATGTTTCCTTGAAATGCCAAAAATGCGGGGATAAGATGACGCGCACGCCCGAAGTGTTGGATTGCTGGTTTGACAGCGGCTCGATGCCGTTTGCTCAGCTGCATTACCCATTTGAAAACAAGGAGCTTTTTGAGGAAAATTTCCCGGCGGACTTTATCTCCGAAGCGCAGGATCAAAGCCGCGGATGGTTCTATACGATGCTTGCGATTTCCACGCTTCTGTTCGGTAAATCCTCGTATAAGCGATGCGTAGTCCTCGGCCATATACAGGATAAGAACGGACAGAAAATGTCCAAATCTAAAGGCAATATGACGGAAACCTGGGACGTGCTTAACAAACAGGGTGCGGATGCGCTGCGTTGGTATTTCTATACCTTCGGTTCGCCGTGGCTTTCAAATAAGTTTAACGAGGACATGCTTAACGAAGGTCAGCGTAAAATGATGGGTACGCTTTGGAACGCCTACGCATTCTTCGTGCTTTATGCTAATATCGACGGGTTTAACCCGGCCGAACACGCTTTGCCGGCCGCCGCCGACCTTGCGCCGATGGATAGGTGGGTTCTCTCCCGCTTCAACACCCTAGTTAAGTTTGTGGACGAAAACCTTGGGGATTACCATATCACGGAAGCCGCCCGCGCAATTACAGCATTTGTAGATGAACTGTCAAACTGGTATATCCGCCGTTGCCGCGAGCGTTTTTGGGCAAGCGGCATGGAAAGGGACAAAATCAACGCGTACATGACACTGTATACGGTGCTCCGTACGATGGCGTCACTTGTCGCACCATTTACGCCTTATATCGCTGAAAGTTTATACCAAAATTTGGTGGTAGAGATTGATAAAAACGCGCCGGAATCGGTGCACCTTACGAACTTCCCCGTTCTTGACGCGTCCTACGTCGATGAATTACTAGAGAAAGATATGGATTCGGTGCTTACAATCGTTGAACGCGGCCGATCTGCCCGCAATACTGCAAACCAAAAGATACGCCAGCCGCTTGCGCGGATGTACGTAAAGGCTCCAAAAACGCTGTCGTCGGAATATATGGAGATTATCCGTGATGAACTGAATATCAAGGAAGTCATTTTTGCGGACGATATGGCGGCCTTTGCGACGTACACGTTCAAACCACAACTTAGGACGTTGGGCCGCAAATATGGCAAGCTCGTGCCGCGGATCGGTGAGGAGCTTGCGAAGGAAAACGGCGGAGAGTTTCTTGCAAAGCTCAAAGCTGGCGGCATAACGCTGACGGTGGACGGCACTGAGGTGCAGTTGACGGAGGAGGACGTACTCGTAGCCGAATCCGCCGGGACGGATTTTGTGACGGACACGGGCAGGAACGTAACCGTCGCGCTGGATGTACGCCTTGCGCCGGAGCTTATTGAGGAAGGTTACGTGCGCGAGATTATCTCAAAGATCCAAAATATGCGTAAAGAGGCCGACTTTAACGTGACGGATAAGATCAACGTGGGTTATGAAACTACGCATGAGCTTGAAGCGATAATACAAAAGAATGTTGACTTTATCCGCGCTGAGGTGTTGGCCGATAAGTTAATCGTTGGGACGTGCGGCGAAGGGCGTTTGGTTAAGACATGGGATATAAACGGGGTTGAGGCCGTGTTTAGCGTGGAGAATTTATAACCTTATTTTCGATGCTTACCTCATTAAAAATTTAGTGTTGACAAGACATGATATTTAATGTTATAATCTCAAGTGCCGTCGGGATAGGTCTGTAAACTTGGCTTTTCAAAAGCCAATACCAAAAGCCCACGAGCCCAACATTTGGAGGAATAGGTAAAGATGACAGCAATTTTTGAAATCGGAATGAAGCAGTATAAGGTTAGAGCGGGTGACGTTATCAAGGTTGAGAAACTGCACGAGGAAGACGGTGCTGTACTCGCATTTGACAGCGTTATAGCCATTGTGGACGGTGCAAACACAGTCATCGGCAAGCCTTATATCGCCGGCGCAAAGGTTACGGCGGAGGTTGTAAACCAAGGCAAGCACAAAAAAGTGGTTGTTTATAAGTTTAAATCCAAAAAAGGTTTCCATAAGAAAAAAGGCCACAGGCAACCATTTACGACATTAAAGATACAAAACGTTGCAAAGTAATATCAAAGCGGTTCTGTATATAAATGGAAGCAATGATATCTGCGGATTTCAGGTTTCCTCGCACGGTGATAGCATCGTATGCGCGGCAACGTCTATGCTTGTTATCAACACGGTAAATAGTTTGGAAACTTTAACAGATTGCGAAATTATTTGCGATTATAACCCGGATGGCGGCTACATCAAATGTACCGTTAAAAACCCAGATGGAAAGGCATCCGTACTCTTGGCCTCACTTGCCTTAGGTCTTAGGGATTTGAGAAACAGGTATGGAATCAAATTAACGGAAAAATTTCAAGAGGTGACATAAATGATTAAATTAAATCTTCAATTCTTTGCATCAAAAAAAGGCGTGGGTAGCACCAAAAACGGCAGGGACAGCGAATCAAAACGCCTCGGCCCGAAACGCCAAGACGGTCAAGTCGTTAAGGCCGGCAACATCCTTTACACGCAACGCGGCACAAAGATACATCCGGGCAACGGCGTTGGCCGAGGCAGAAACGATACGCTCTTCGCGCTTGTTGAAGGCCGCGTGAGGTACGAACGCAAAGGCAGAGACAAGAAACAAGTGTCGGTATACCCAGTCGCTCCAAAAGTTGATGCAGCAGTATAGTAGGGGCGAACTTTGTTCGCTTAGTCTATAAGGAGTAAATAGAAAAAGTGTTTGTAGATAAAGCTTCGATTACAATCAGAGGCGGCGCCGGCGGTGACGGCGCCGTATCTTTTTATAGAGGAAAGTATGTGCCAAATGGCGGCCCAGACGGCGGAGACGGTGGAGACGGCGGCAGCCTTATTTTTGTTGCGGATAAAAACATCGCAACATTGATGGATTTTAAGCTGAAACGCCTCTACGCCGCCGAAAACGGCGCAAATGGGCAGAAAAGGGATTGCTACGGCAAAAAAGGCGCGGATCTGCGTATCCGAGTACCAGTTGGCACCGTTATCCGTGAGAGGGAGAGTGGATCTGTCATGGCGGATTTATCCACTGATAAAGAAGAAATCACCCTCATTAAAGGCGGGCGCGGTGGACGCGGCAACGCAAAGTTTGCCACACCCGTTCGTCAGGCCCCAAAGTTTTCGGAAAAAGGCAAGCCATTTAAGGAATACCAAGTTATCCTAGAACTAAAACTGATCGCCGACGCGGGGCTTATAGGTCTACCAAATGTTGGTAAGTCAACCATGCTTTCTATGGTAACTAATGCAAACCCTAAAATCGCCAATTACCATTTCACCACCCTCACGCCAAACCTCGGCGTTGTCCGCAGCCGCTACGGTGCGGATTTTGTGCTGGCAGACATACCAGGCCTTATTGAAGGGGCGAGCGAAGGGCACGGCCTAGGGCATGATTTCTTGGGGCATGTAGAGCGTACGAAAGTTCTTTGCCATATTGTTGACGCGTCCGGCCTTGAAAATGATGTTGTCGAAAGCGTTGAGATCATTAATGCGGAGCTGGCGGCTTTTAACCCGGTTTTATTAGAAAAACCTAGGATAATTGCGGCGAACAAAATGGATATACCGGAAGCGGAAGAAGGGTTTGCTCGTTTGAAAGAGAAGTACGAACAGCAAGGTTTTTTAGTAATGCCCGTATCCGCGGCTACCGGTGATGGGTTGCAAGATCTTTGTGCGGCGATAGAAAACCTTATAGCCGAAGCACCGGAAGATATCGTGTTTGAGGCGGATTTCGTCGACGAAACCGACAGCGCGAAGCAAGACACAATCACCATCCATATGCCGGAAGAAGGTTTTTATGTGGTGGAAGGTGCGGGTATCAACCGCATGCTCGGCTATACAAACTTGGAAAATGAGGATGGTATGGCATTTTTCCAAAAATTTCTGCGAGATAAGGGGATCGTTGCTGAGCTTGAGCGTCAAGGCGTGGTGGACGGTGACACGGTCAGCGTTGCTGGGCTTGAATTTGAGTATTTTAAGTAGGGGCGAACTCTGTCGCTAGACATGCATTTTACCTGTCCTTGTAATGAAATTGGATGACCTAAAAGTAATTTTAGGAATGTTTTTAGCTGAAGGCAAGATAAAATTATTGGATATGAGATAAAGGCATGATAAGTTTAAATGCGATGAACAATAGATATAACATGGAGAACTAAAAATTTAGGGACTTCCCTAGAATAGAAAACTATGGTACACTCTAAACTAGGTGAAATCAATGAAAAACAAGTACGCAAGACGTTCAAAAATTTCTGAAGCCAAATTTCGCGAGTTGGTCAAGTATTTTGC
>WQWB01000006.1 GCA_009785555.1 Defluviitaleaceae bacterium
CTACCGTGTGGACGACTCCCGCTCCAAAAAAACAGGCGGTACGGGTCTGGGGCTATCAATCGTGAAGCATATTGCGGAACACCACAACGGCAGGATTGTTTTGGAAAGCACCGAGGGTGTGGGGACGATGGTTGTTTGTTATATTGATGGATTGTTTAAAGGATAGCGACAGGTATCAATTACCATAAAAAATGGTCTAGTATAACAGATCAATAATAAAGTCGCCAACATTTAATATGAACTTCCTCAGTGTGAATCTACAATATAATACTTGTATGTGCGTAATGTTTGTGGTTGTGTTGGAGTAAAGACTTAACTATTTGTTGAATAAAACCTAAATCCTATTCGCCAAGTTTTTAGAGCTTCAGTTTTATCTTTACTCGTCTATAGGCTTAAAATCAGATAACGATTTTGCAGTAAATAAGGAGTTAATGTCATATATATCAGAAGTTATATCTGATATATCGCCTAATGTTGGAAAACTCGACGGGTACTCTCCATCATTAAAGTCGGCTATGTGATTGTCAGTTACTAGAACCCTAAATTCGTTTTGGTAGCTCTGATGCTTTGGCTTGTCAAATACATTTCTGTCAAGCCACTTGTCACCGTACACTACCTTATTCATATGAATTGTGTAACGCAGAGTATCGGAATAAAAATTTCGCAGTCGGCAAAATAATTTCTGAACATCATAAATTACAATGAAACTATCGTAGTCAAACATTTTATTTTCATTACTAACTGGCGTAATCAATTGACCATTTTTTAGGCTTAGAGTGTATAAAGACAAAATTCGATCTTTATGTGCATTTGTATACCATAAACGTTCAGTTATCGTTATATTATCTGATAAAATATTTGGACGAAGCGCTTGTATAAGAGGTTTAATAATAGCTGTTGGTGTGTCAGGGGAACAGTTTGTAACAACTTCACTTGCTACACCCTCTAGTTCATCTCCAATTGCCTTGTTTTCGACATCTTGGTACGTTAATGGGCATGTGAATCTTATGTTACCTTTCCTAAACTCTTGTAGCCACTTCTTAGCACTAAATCTTAAATATACATTATCCATAATGACTCACTCTTCAATTTTAAAATTCATGATATTATCAATTGCCATCTATCATATTATAATTTTTTGATTCTATTTTAGCATCACAATTACAAATATGCAATCCATAAATGCAAATCCTCATCAAAATGCAATCAGCGCAAAAAACGAGGTTTCTATTTTTATCTGCTAAGATAAAAATACGGCCGGCCAAATGTCATTAAATGAGTGGTATTTATGCCACAATATGCAATACTGCGCTTTGCAAAATAAAAAGCGATCCCTGTCCTTAGTAGACATGGAAGTCATGCCGCTGATGCAAGAAGGCGAGCCCAAAAAGCGAATTAAAATCAATGGGGTTGCATTACTGTTGTAGAATATAGATTCAAATGCACGTATCCTTTTCCTTGAGATTAAGAATATTACGAGAGCGAACAGGGGCAAAAAGAATATGAAGAATGGAAAGCTAGGCAAGAGGATAAGGCCAAATAAGCCAACATAAAATGGCATTCAGGTAAAATTACCTGAATGCCATTTTTTTATTTAAACCATACTGTTACGGCGAAACCACCACGGAAATAATAGTGGTTCGTCTTTAGTTCACTTAGTGGAGATGAGGGGAATCGAACCCCTGTCCGAAAACATATTAGCATGAACGTCTACCATCATAGTTGGTTATTTAATTTCTCCCCCGGCAGCGCGAACCAACACGCTTTGCCGGGGGATACCCTTAAGTTCTTACGCTCGCTATAAGGTTATTTGCGGCGCAGTTCCCCACATAATCGACGCCGGGAGCCTGGCCTGCGGGAGAGCCAGGGCCGACGAGCCGCTTAAGCGGCTAAAGCTAAATTAGGTTTGTTGTTTATTTTTTGTTGGCATTTTAACGAATTTACCGCTTCGGATGGCAGCTCATACAAACATCGTTCCCGTCGAAACCATTGCATCCCCTTGATTTTCTATTCATTATATCATATCAAATTGATTTACGCAATAGATTATTTTATGTAAAGTTGGCAATGGATTTCAAATAAAAACTCTTTACAACCACCGCAACAAATGGTATAATCCCCTCTATAGGTAGGAGTGGGTGATTTTTGGAACAACTTTTGATCCGGGGGCAAAACAGGCTCTCCGGAAACATTGACATAAATGGCGCGAAAAATGCCGCTTTGGCTGTTTTGCCGGCGGTTCTTTGTGCGGGTGAGGCTTGTATTATAGACAACCTGCCCGCGATAGACGATATACATTGCTACATAGACGTTTTGACGCGTCTTGGGTGCCGTGCGGAGCTTGTTGACACGCACGCCCTGCGCGTGGATCCGACTGGCGTTGGCTATACGGTTGCGGATTTTGACAGCGCGAAAAAGATTCGCGCTTCTTACTATGTCCTTGGCGCGATGCTCGGCAAGTTTGGTAAGGCGGCCGTAGCGCTGCCCGGCGGGTGCAACTTCGGCTCCCGCCCGATAGATTTTCATATAAAGGGCTTTGAGGCTCTAGGCGCAAAAGTTGTGATAGAGCACGGTATTGTATATTGCCAAGCGGACGAACTGGTCGGCGCGCCTATTTATTTGGACTTTGCCAGTGTTGGCGCAACCATAAACATTTTGCTTGCGGCCATAAACGCCAGAGGGCAAACGGTTATAGAAAATGCCGCGAAGGAGCCGCACGTCGTTGATGTGGCTAACTTCCTCAACTTCATCGGCGCGGACATTCGCGGCGCGGGTACCAATGTTATCCGCATAAACGGTCTTGACAACGGCAAGATTAAAATGAGGGGCGGGGAGTACACGATAATCCCCGACATGATAGAGGCCGGCACGTTTATGATAGCGGCGGCCATCACGGGCGGTGACGTTTGCGTGAAGAATATCATTCCAAAGCATATGCACTCTGTAAGCGCAAAGCTGCGTGAGATGAACTGCGTTGTTGAGGAGGATGAGGACAGCATACGCGTGCGCGCGTCGGAGCTTTTGTCACCCGTAAATGTGGAGACGCAGGTTTACCCCGGTTTCCCGACCGATTTGCAGCCGCAGGCTTGTGCTCTGCTATCAACCGTGCAAGGCCAGAGCATTGTGCGTGAAACAGTATTTGAAAGCCGCTTCCAATACGTTTCGGAGCTGGAGCGTATGGGTGCGCGCATTACCGTGTCCGGGCGGCAGGCAGTTGTTCTTGGTGTTGATAATTTGACGGGCGCGGACGTTTCCGCGACGGATCTGCGCGCGGGTATGTCGCTTATCACCGCAGGCCTTGCGGCTACGGGTGAGACGCGGCTTTCCAATATAAACTACGTTGACAGGGGTTATGAAGATATAGCCGGCCGTTTAAATAGCTTGGGTGCTGATATTGAACGGATTTCCGTTTTGTAAGAAAAGAATTTTTTATCATTGTATAATTATTAGACGTTTCCAAATTAAGCGCGGTGAGCAGTTAAAATAGGACTGACACGGCCCGATGCGGTTGTGTGAGAAAGCTTGGTTTGCCATAATGGCAGAACAGGGCGATTATGTTATCGTGAGAAAAGAATTGATATGATACTTTGGAGATTATGAATAGAACAAATATAACTTTCTGCCCGCTGGCGTCTGGGTCCAGCGGCAATTGCGCGTTTTTCTCTTCCCCCGAAACGAATATATTAATAGACGCAGGCCTTAGCGGCATACGCATAGAAACGGCATTAGAGGCGATAAACGTTAACCCCAAAAGCCTTAACGCCGTTTTTATTACGCACGAGCATAGCGACCATATAGGCGGCGCTGGTGTACTTGCGCGTCGATACGGTGTGGAGATATACGCCACGCCCGGAACCTGGGAGAGCATGGATCGTGGCGGGCAGCTCGGCAAACTGAAAAAAGAGCAGCGTAAAACCGTTTACCCTGGCGAATACATTGATTTACGTGACATAACCGTCCGCCCTTTCGCGATTTCGCACGATTCCGCCCAGCCTGTTGGGTATAATATATTCTACGACGATATAAAAACGACGGTCGCTACGGATTTGGGAGAAGTTTGCTCGGAAATTGAAGAAAATATAAAAAATTCCCGTATATTACTTTTAGAGGCAAACCATGATATTGACATGCTTAACCATGGTCCATACCCATACCAACTAAAACGCAGGATACTGGGTAAACGCGGGCATCTGTCCAATGTGGCGTGCGGCACAACCCTCGCTGGGCTTGCGGATTCTCTGCACCACGTGTATCTCGGGCATTTGAGCGAAGAGAACAATACACCCGCATTGGCATATGAGACGGTGAAGAATATTTTGGAAGTCCTTAACATTCCGGTAAATGCCGGTATGATAGGTCTTCAATTGTATATGGCTAATCGGAGTAGTGCCAGCCGGCCATGCAGATTGAATACTAGTAAATAGGGATTAGATTTCATAGGGAGAAGTTATGAATACAACAATCCGTATCGCTGTACCGTCCGATGCGCCCGCCATGGCTGAAGTAATAATGCGGTCGTGGGAGGCGGCGTACGAAAATATTTTACTTCCAGAGTATATATACGAAAAAAACAATACACGCGTTGAATTATATAAGCGCGTGATAACGGATGAAAATAGTTCTTCGTATGTAATATTACAGGATGGCGAAATTGCCGGAACCATGAAGCTTGACGAGGCGACGGATGACGATTTGAGCAAAGAATATTGTGAGATGCACTATATCTATCTCCATCCTAGATACTTTCGCCAAGGCATCGGCACTTTCGCCGTCGCGTTTGCCGTAAATAAGGCACGTGAGCTTGGCAAAACCTATATAAGCGTTTGGGTAATTTCCGAAAATATTAATTCCGTTGGATTTTACGAAAAAAACGGATTCGTTGCAGACGGAACCATTAAAACCCAAGAACGCGGCAAACCTGTCGAAATAATGAGGATGATTAGGAATATCTAAAGGAGAAATTATGACAATACTAAAAACTACGAACTTAACGAAGGTCTACAGCGGCAGAGCCGTTGTGGATAATGTTGACCTTGAAATTAAGCAGGGTGATGTTTTCGGTCTTATTGGCCAAAACGGCGCGGGAAAGACGACGCTTATGCGCATGGTTACGTCGCTTACTAGCATCAGCGGCGGCAGCATTGAGCTTTTCGGCAAAACTGACGCGAAGGACTTACAAGAAGCAAGAGGCCGCATGGGTTGCGTCGTCGAGACGCCGGCGTTTTACCCTAATCTGTCTGCCGTACAGAATTTGGAATATTACCGCATCCAAAAAGGTATAGATAACCAACAAATCGTCACAGAGGCGTTAAATACTGTGGGCCTTGGTAATACCGGCAAGAAGAATTTCAGCAATTTCTCACTCGGGATGAAGCAGCGACTTGGTCTAGCCCTTGCGCTTATGGCACGCCCAGAGTTTATGATTTTGGATGAACCGACGAACGGCCTTGATCCCGTTGGTATCATCGAAATGCGTGATCTGATTAAAGAACTCAACAACCGCGGAGTTACGATGCTTGTGTCAAGCCATATTCTAAGCGAGCTGGCACACGTCATCAACCGTTACGCCATCATACACCATGGCAAGCTAATATCCGCAGGCCTTATCGGCGACATAGACGGAAACTTAGAGGATTTTTACGTAAACACAATTCGGGAGGCTCGTAGCAATGAGTATAGGTAAAATTATTAAGGCGGATATCTACCGCATTTTACGCGGCAAGGCTATATTTATCACGCTCTCCGTCCTCGTGGCGGTGTTGGCGTTAAACGTTGGTCTATCTTTGGCGATGACGCGCAACGTCTTCCGTTTCGCGCACGAAGACTTTGGGCGCGTATTGCAGGAAGCTACTACGGAAGGCGAAATACTGGATACCCTGTTCCGCCAGGAACCATCGGAACAGTTCGTTTTTGAATCCGCTGTGGAGATGATGCCGTTTATTTTGGCGCAGGCGGATAATCTGATTTGGTTTATTCTAGCCGCCGTCATAATTATCGCCGCCCCGATGTTTACAAGCGGCGCCATAAAAAACGGCATCTCAACAGGGCTTTGCAGGACAAAGTTATATCTGTCAAAATTCATAACGACGTCTGTAATCACCGTTTTAATTTATTTGTTTACGGTCTTCGCGTCGCTGCTTGTTGCATCGTTAGTGCGCGGCTTCGGCAATCCGCACGATTTGTTCTGGGGTGAGGTTTTTGCCGTTATAGGCGGACATACATTGGTGCTTCTCGCATTCAATTCTGTCGCACTTTTCTTCTTATTCATAACAAAGCGAAGCGGAGCGACCATCGGTATCTTCATCGCGTTTAACCTTGTTCCGCCGTTTATATTTTTACTTTTGGCTAACTGGATGGAAGGATTCCAAAGGTTATTCGATTTTGAGTTAAGTTCTATAATGCGTAATTTCACAAGCCTTTTTCAACCATTAGTGGATGAAGCCGGCAACCTTTTTGGTGCCGTGAATATAGGGTTTGGAGGCTTAGGTGCAATGATGGGTGGTTCATCGGTTATGACGACAGAGCAGATACTCATCGCCATTTGCCTTTCCGCGTTCTACATCGTTGGAGGCACATTCTTTGGGGTACTCCTATTTAAGAAGGCAGAGATTAAGTAATGGCCATACGTATAGCCGCAATTTCGCCCCGGTGCATAACCGGCGATATAAGGCATAACACGGAAATTATCCTCACCGCCGCAAACGAAGCGGCGAGGGTTTGTGCCAGTGTGCTTATATTGCCGAAAGACGCTGTGACCGGCGCAGATTGCGGCTTTCTTACAATTAACAGGGATTTTATTAGAAACAGAAAAAATGCGGAAGATGCAATTGCCGAAAGGCTTAAAGAACTGAATATAAGCGTGAGATATTCCACATCGGAACTTTCTTACGCCGGTAAATTTATGACGTTGCGCCGCCGTTTGCTTAATGAGTCGGAACAAAACGAATCTGCGTTTATCTACGTAAATGCTGCTCCGACAAACACGGTCTCACGTGGGGTTTACGGCGGTGAAGTTTTCGCCTGCCAAGGCGGTAAAATCCTTGCGGAATGTGGTATGCTTAGCTGGGACAATAACGTGGCAATATTTGATATTGAGGGAGATTTGTACGAAGTCGTAAACACATCTGGTGGTTTTGATATTGAGCCTGCTTTACGCAGGAATCCATATTTTCCTAAAGATAAAAAGGATTATCCAGCATTTTGTGATGAAGTCACAAAACTCCAATATAATGCACTGGCTAGCAGGTTAGGGTTTGTGAAGGCGCATACGGCGGTTATAAACGTGTCCGGTGGGTTGGACTCTGCCCATGCTTTGCTTATTACCTGCCTTGCGGCGGATTCCATCGGTATGAAACGTAGTGAAATATCTGCGCTTATCCTGCCCGGCTTTGGCACTTCGGCACGTACGCTTAACAATGCGCGTCGATTGTGCAAAATCCTCGGCGTAGCTGTTGATGAGATCGATATCCGGGACGGCTGCACTACGGTTTTTAATAATATAAAACATGATAAAACAGTAGACGACTTAACATTTGAAAATACCCAAGCGCGTTACCGCACAATGCTTGCATTAAACATTGCAAACAAACGCGGCGGCTTTATGGTGGGTACGGGTAATATGAGTGAGGCCGCTCTTGGCTTTACAACCTTCGGCGGAGACGCGCTATCCATGTACAATCCAAATTGCGGCTTGACGAAGACGGCTATGCGGGAAATTGTCCAATATTTAATAAAATCCGAAACAGTTGGCAACGGAGTTTCAGTAATTCTTGAAGATATACTAAACACGCCAATCAGCCCGGAACTTCGCTTTCCGCGACTTGACTGCGGTGATATCTCGCAGGTTACGGAAGATATTGTCGGCCCATACGAACTTAATGATTTCTTTCTGTACCACCACCTCCTTGGCTATGGCATGGATGAAATTGAAATTTTCGCAAAAACCGTTTTTGTTGCTGATTATTTGGAAGAAGTAATCCAGCATTGGTTGGCATCGTTTACGCGCCGCTTCTACGCTGCGTCGTTTAAGCGTATTATGATGCCGGAGGGGCCGGCGGTTTTATATCCACCATTAACCGATAAATTTATCCCAGGTGATATAAAGCTATGATTAAACAACGGAAACTAACCGTACGTGACATGTGCCTAGTTGCCATATTTACCGCCATCATCGCTGTTTGCGCGCAGATACAGATACCGCAGCCGTCAGGTGTGCCGTTTACCCTCCAAACATGGGCTGTAGCGCTTGCCGGGCTTGTTCTAGGGCCAAAACGCGGTACGCTTGCGGTACTTGTATACATAATGCTTGGTGCTGCGGGTGTGCCTGTCTTTGCGGGTTTTTCCGGCGGGGTTGGCGTTATCATGCGGCATACGGGCGGGTTTATCCTGTCGTTTCCGATCGTTGCGCTATTAGCAGGGTTTGCTGTACATAAGGGTGGCGTGTTTCGTACGGTTCTGGGCCTTATTGCTGGAAGCGTCGTCAATTTTACCGCAGGTCTTTTATGGTTCGAGTGGATAATGGAGTTTGGCTTACCCACATCTTTCGGTTACGCCGTCGCACCATTTATAGTAACGGATATAATAAGGGTTTCAATTCTGCCAATCTTATATAAGAGTATCAAAGCTGCAATGCAGAGAGCAGGGCTGGTAATTTAATATAAGATATAAAACCGCCTCCATGGGTATACTATTTTAAAGTAGAGCTGAGCAACGCGCAGGCCTCTATATTTTATAGGATATTTACGGGAGGTTTTTTTATGCGTATCGCAAAAAAAGTATTGGCTGCGTTTATCATATTAATGGCGTTATTTTCGCTGAGTATTTTATATGCCGACGGTAATATAAAGCCGTACACAATTATGGTATACATGAATGGTTCGGATTTGGAGAGCGAACACGGCATGGGTACGGATGATATAATAGAAATGCTCGAATCAGGATTATGCAGTTCTGCCGCAAACCTCATTTTGTTTACAGGTGGAACATTGCGCTGGCTTAATAACGTCGTTCCGCCTGTGGACTGCGTCATTTGGGAGATTGCTGACGGGTGGATGTACGAACTGGAAAACCTCGGCAAGCAGAATATGGGTGATTGGCGTACACTCGCGGACTTTATCGTTTTCTCAATGCAAAATTATCCGGCCGAGCGTTACGGCCTTATCATGTGGGATCATGGCGGCGGCAGCATAGCCGGCTTTGGGCATGATGAAATATTTGACGACGATAACCTTAGCTTGTTGGATATGGCGCGTGCCTTCGGGTTTGCTGGGCTCATGGATACGCCGCTTGAGTTTTTGGGTTTTGATTCCTGCCTTATGGCAACGGTCGAAATGGCTGTAACCGCCGCTCCATTCGCAAAATATCTTATCGCATCGGAAGACCTCGAACCGGCAGAGGGTTGGGATTACACGTTTTTACGCCATCTAAACGGAGGCGACTTAGACGGCCACGATATCGGGGTCATAATCGTGGACTATTTTATGGATTACTTTGATGACGAGGTTTTTGCCGAGGAGACGTTACATTTGTCTGTGGTGGATTTAGATAAGGTTGATAAGGTTATGCTGGAGTTGGGTAGTTTGATGGAGGTTTGCCGGGGTTACTTGGATGCGAACCAAGTGCCGACGTTCCGTGCGCTTGCCGGGCGGAGAGGCGTCACAAAAACTTTTGGTATAGGCAGCCCGCGGGATAACGAAAGCGATATGGTTGACATTGCGGACATGCTGACGCACTTAGCCGACATTTTCCCCTACGAAACCGCAGCTGTGTATACCGCACTTGATGAAGCCGTTCTGTATAGCCGAGATAACGCAGATGTGACGCTTGGCGGCCTGTCGGTATTTTACATTTACGGAGGTAAGGATCTTGCAGATATTTCGCTATCGACTTATAGCGATTTGGAAATGGATTATGATTACACAAAATATTTGAAAGAGTTTGCAGAGCTTTTATTAACCGTCGGAAAGGATGAACGGCCTAATAGAAGCGTTCTGCGCGGCAAAATAAATGGTCATACCGTGCGCCTGTACGAAGTTGGTCGAACTGCCGGCACTGTACGGTACGCTATACCGGCACGTAAGGATGGTGAGGATTGCGATGTTTATGTAGCATTTAGTGAAAATTACCCATACGGCAAGATACTTGGCGTCAAGTATGAGTACGGATTTATTTTGCAAAAAGGTTACGGTGAAATAGATATTGGCGATATGCTTTCATTCTATTATGAAAGCGGGAATGGCACATGGTTGTGCGGCGAAGAGTTTGTCGTCAATGAGCCTTTGGAGTTATATTTATTGCCATGGGATGAATAAACTGTAATAAAATGTGGAGAGACATATGTAATGTATAGCGCATATATAATCCGCACGAAAGACGATTTATTTTATTCGTTTTATTATTCACAAGAGAACGGTATTTGCCGCCGCGTAATGGAACGCGGCAAATGGGACACGCCGATGACGGTGGCGGTGGATGCCATGCCCGGTTTTTGGGTAAACTTAGGGAACGACGGTAAAATTTACGTTTTGTATAAAGATACGAATAGTAAGCCAATGCTTGCGGTAGGAAATAAAGACGGATTCCGAAGCGAGGCTGTTGGGTCGGTGGATGGCATGTATATAGTCGCTTCGTCACGCGGGCGCATGTTTGTGGAAAACATGCCTCAGGTTGTTAGCGACGATCACCTTATCATGTTTACGAAAGACAACTCAGGTTTATACTGCCGCGAAATGAACTATACGGATGAGACGGAATCCCGCGCCGTACACATTGGCGCGGGCGTGTTTTGTTTTTCTGCTTTAACATCGGAAGATAACATACACTACCTGTATGGCCTCAAAGGTGCGCTGGGGGGTGGTAAAGTTATGTACCGGCGGCGGCACAAGTCAGGCTTGTCGGCAGCTGTTACGATATGCGACAACCGTGCGCTTGACGATGTGTGGGTTTTTGTAGTAGGCAGGCGTGTGTATGCCGCATTTTATGCCAAGCACCCAGCGCGTACCATGTTCCTATGCCATTCTGACGACAATGGCCAATCATTTACGAAGCCGGAAAAATACAGGCGCAAAATTTGTGATTTGCCTATTAAAGCGATGTATCAGCAATATACTCAGTACAATGAACAAACTTTTGCCACGCGTGAGATATATGTAGACAGCCTAAATCCATGGGATATACAGATTTTACCGGATGTTTATGATGATTTTTATCCCGGTTACATAATACAAACTCCAGACGTACAAAAGACAACGCCGCAAAATTTGCCTGTACTAACAAAAGCACCTCTGGCAACTCCAACACCGGTGATACAGCCGACGCAGAGCTGGTACGGCGAGGATATACCACAGGCGGAAAAACAACGTAATAAAATAGAGGATTTGGAACATGAACTGACGACGAAAGACAGGCAACTGGCAATCCTCAAACAAGAAATAGAGAACCAGAGGGCGGTAATAAAGCGTATTTTCGAAGGGCGGAAAGATATATAATAGTAATATAGGGTACATGAAGAAATAAATTTTCATTAACTATATTGACAACTAAATAACTTTGTGATATATTCATCAGCCAACTATTTTTGAAGGAGATGGATTATGATCACTTTGCAGAACATAAACAAAACCTTTCGCGTGGCGAAGCGTGGCGCGGGGTTTGCAAGGGCCGCCAAGGCCCTTTTCTCGCGTGAATATGAAACCGTACATGCGCTTTCCGACGTGTCCTTTTCCGTACAAGGCGGCGAAATGGTGGGTTATATTGGTCCAAATGGAGCGGGGAAGAGTACGACGATAAAGATCATGTGCGGCATACTTACGCCGGACAGCGGCGTGTGCCAGATAAACGGCCGTACTCCATGGAAAGAACGCGTGGCGCATGTGCGCGAGATCGGCGTGGTATTCGGCCAGCGAAGTCAATTGTGGTGGGATGTGCCGGTGATGGACAGTTTCGAACTTATCCGCGATATTTATAAGGTTAATGCAAATACATACCAACGTAATTTGGATGAGTTGGTTGAAATTTTGGATCTCTCAGAAATATTAAAAACCCCGGCGCGCAGCCTTAGCCTTGGCCAGCGTATGCGGTGCGAGATCGTCGCAAGCCTTCTCCACGACCCTAATATCCTGTTTTTGGACGAGCCTACGATTGGGCTTGATGCAGTGTCTAAGATCGCCGTGCGTCAATTTATAAAACGCTTAAACAAAGAGCGGGGTACGACGGTTTTGTTGACGACCCATGACATGCAGGATATAGAGGCATTGACAGAGCGTATTGTTTTAATAGGTAAGGGACAGATTCTTTTGGATGGAAGCCTTGCGGAGTTAAAGGCGCGCTCACCAGAAGGCGCGAACGCGGAGGAAATGGTGGCGGCATTATATAAGGAGTATGAGATATGATCTACCTTAAGCCGTACAAAGCCCTGTTCCGCATACGTTTCACAAATTCACTGCAATACCGCGCAGCGGCAGTAGCTGGACTTGTTACGCAATTTGTTTGGGGTTTTATGTACATACTTGCATTTGCGGCGTTTTATAACTCAAACCCCGCCGCATTCCCTATGACATTGCAACAAACCGTGTCCTACGTATGGATGCAGCAGGCGTTTATCGCGGTTTTCTTTATCTGGATGTACGAAAACAGCATTTTTGAAGCTGTCGAGAGCGGGCAGGTGGCGTACGAAATGGTGCGCCCGATGGACTTATACGGCCGTTGGTTCACGATGACGACGGCAAACCGACTATCACGCGCGGTATTACGTTGCATACCGATTTTGATAGTGGCGTTTATTCTACCAGAGCCATACCGTCTAGTGCTGGGTGGCGGCGCGATAAAGCACGTATTATTTCTGTTAAGTATGATATTGTCATTGTGTGTAGTGGTTAGCTTTTCCATGCTTATCTATATTTCGGCATTCCATACCGTCAATAGTATGGGTACGCGCATTGTGGTCGGCGTGGCTGGTGATTTTTTTGCCGGCGGCTACATACCGATCCCGTTCTTCCCGGACTTTCTGCGTACGGTTATTGAACTTTCGCCATTCGGCGCGATGCAAAATATGCCGCTCCTTATATTCAACGGTTACCTAACTGGCAACGCCATTGCGCGCGGTATGCTCCTCCAAGTATTTTGGATTGCTGTGCTTGTACTTGCCGGCCGCTTATGGATGCGGCGGTCACTAAAAAAAGTCATCGTGCAGGGAGGGTAGGACAATGAAGTTATACATGAAATATTTTTCGATGCACTTAAAATCTCAGATGCAATATAAAACATCTTTTTTATTTACCACCCTTGGGCAGTTTTTGGTTGCGTTTGCGACGTTTATAAGCATTAGCTTTCTTTTTATGCGGTTTGATTCCGTGGGTGGATTTTCATATGAAGAGGTTTTGATATGCTTTGCGGTGATGATGATGGCATTCTCGTCTTCGGAGCTGATTGGGCGCGGGTTTGATAGGTTCCCCGTTCTGCTCGGAAACGGTGCGTTTGATCGCGTTTTGGTGCGGCCGCGCAACGTGGTTTTTCAAGTCCTCGCGTCGCAGGTTGACTTTTCGCGATTGGGGCGGTTCGTTCAGGCTGTGGCTATCCTTATTTATGCTCTGCCGCGCAGCGGTATCGATTGGACATTTGGCCGCGTATTAACGCTTATTTTAATGATCGCTTGCGGTGCTTTCGTATTTTTCGTACTTTTCGTGGTTTATGCCGCCTTCTCATTCTTCACTATTGAAGGCCTTGAATTTATGAACGTGCTGACGGACGGCGGGCGCGAACATGGACGCTTCCCATTCAGCATATATGGCGACGGCGTACTTAGATTTTTAACTTACATCGTGCCGCTTGCCCTGGTGCAGTATTATCCTTTACTGTACTTGGTCGGCCGGGAGGATAATGTCTTGTACGCGCTTACGCCGCTTTTGGCTATGCTTTTTGCGGTGCCTGGATACGCATTCTTTAGATTTGGGCTAAACCGGTATAAGTCGACAGGGTCGTAGGCGTGTGTAGCACACCCCTACGTTTGCCGGGAAAACACCAGTACACCACGCCCGTTGCGAACGGTTATGCGGCGCGGTAGGTGCGCCACTTTGCCTGTTTCTTTGCTAAGAAGCGCATATACGTCGTTTACGTGGATACGGGCGAAATCTTTAACAGAGCCGTTTATGTTTTCATACGCCAAACGGATGATACGGCGGCAGATGACCTCGCCTGCGGCGGCGAGAATTGGCTTTGAAAGCACGATTTCACCGTCATTACCTTTTAAACGTGCGTCTGTGTATGTTTTTTTCGCTAATTCATCAACGAACTTGCTTTCGGCATAAAAATCCACAGCCGAAGCTGTAAGGCTATCAATAATCCGCGGATTTATGCTTTCCTCTATTAAGGGGATAAGCAGGTTGCGGATCTTATTGCGGGTGAAATCCACGCCATCGTTGCTTGCGTCCATGCGGTATGGCACGTTGTTTTCGCGAAGATAGGCAATAATTTCGGCTCGTGAGGTGTGTAGGATAGGGCGCACGATGTCGCCGCGCACGGTTGAAATACCAGCTAGCCCGGCAGAACCGGTCCCGCGTAAAAACCGCATAATTATCGTTTCCGCGTTATCGTTCTTATTATGAGCGGTAACGATTTTTTGTGCGCCAAAATCGGCGGCGGCAGCGGTAAAGGCGGCGTACCGTACCTCTCGCCCAGCCTCCTCGATAGATAGTCCATGTGTGGCGGCGTAGGTTTGGATATCTTCCTTAAACACGCGATAATCCGCGCTGTAATTTTTTGAAATCTTGGCGCAGAAATCTTCGTCATCGTCAGCGTCAATGCCGCGCAAACCGTGGTGTACATGGACGGCGCAGATTTTTAATCCAAGGCCGCAGTTTATTAGCATGTGAAAAAGAGCGGAGGAGTCCGCCCCGCCGGAGAGGGCGAGGATTATGCGCTCGCCTTGTATGATGAAGGTTTTGTCAAATATGGCTTTCATTATGCTGATATTTTATCATAATATGAGTGGTTGTACAAGTGTTAGTTTATTGTTATTGCCCGCCGGCGGCGAAGCAATGACATAGGGGTAGCTAATTATTTGCATTAAGGCCGCGTTTTCTAAAATTATTTTTGCGGCGATATCTGCAATAGTAAGTTTTTGTTGCACACGAATATACGCCGCCATATAGTCATAATCTGGCGTTTGCGTATCTCCACACGCGGAGCAACTGCAAGGTTTCAATTGAGTGCATGTACTTGTGCATGTATACATAGTCAATACCCCCCCGAATGGAATTGTTGGTAGTTTTATTTTTACATTATTTAATTTATCTACATTGTAACCACTACCCCAAGTAAATAAAAAGAATGCTTTTCGCATTGCAGTTATTATGTAATGTGTTGTATGTTTATCAAAATCATACTTTGGTGTCATAATTTTGATCTTATCACCAGTAAAATACGATTCATTTTGAAGAAAAATTGTTGCCGTGTCTTGGCCGAAGCTTATTGTATTTTTATTATTTAAATATTTTTCGTCAGCGTCAATATATCCCCTGATTCCGTTATTATTTTCACCGCGCGCGACATATGGATACTTACCATTAAACTTAATCGTATTTGCATTAAATTTTTTCTTGCTTGTGTCAATTTTAAATAACTTCCCAATTTTAAACTCACCCCACACAATTTCACGCGCTAAAACTTCCTTATCCTCCGCCGTAAGCTCGTAGTTTTCAAGCTTTGCAACGTTTAAATAAGCACACAATCGTTCCTCCATTTCACGCTTTACCTGCTCCAATCGTTCCCACTCCAGTTTGCGGATATAGTGCTCCATGTATTCAAAATCCGGCGTGTTGTTATCGGTTAATGGCAAGTATAAATCACTATTTGAAAAAATGTCGTCTACATCACGAACAAGCACACTAAGCAACTTTCCTTTTAATTTGTTAAACGCAACTTCAAAATACAGCATAACCTTTTTATTAGCAATAAACTTAGGTACTATTTTCCTAATAAATTGCCCTGCATACCATGGCTTTTCTCGATAGAAAAAATCCATTTGAAGTAGTCCAAGGCTATAAGTGTTTATGCTGTTGATATTATTTTCATTTACGAACCCACTAACTGAATGGATACCGCGGTTAAGAGAAGTTCTTGTTATATAATCGTAATCCGTTCCATCGGTAAGAACATCTTTATTGAAGCTATTTGTATTGTTAATAAAAAAATAATCCCTGGCCTTCACTTCACCCCAACGCACGTCCCGTGCCAAAACTTCCTCTTTATACGTTGGGGATGCTACTTTTTTGGTGCGTTTACCTCAAAATTTTCATCCTTAATTACCTGCGACACTTCCCACGCTAGGTAGTCTGCAACGGTTTTGCGGAAATCCGCCTCTGTTGGTTTGGTATCTATATTTTTGTGTTTCTCAAAATTCCAGTCGTTCCCATCTGCCGGGTTTATTTTGCTTTCCTCATAATCCAATAAAGTTGGCTTATTGCCGTACACAACGTATTTTACAACCTCTTCGTAACGCTCGGTTGCGTTGTTTACATTACGTAGGTTTACGCTTTTATCAGCCTTTCTGCGGTTGGCGCGTTTGTATCCGTCGTCCCTAAAGTCGATAAACTTAACAATTTGGTCGACATTGTGCTTTTGTCCGACTTGGAAAACGTAAATAGACGTCTGCACAGAAGATTTGCCGCCAAAGATATCGACGGGCATTTTTATGGATGCTATCAGTGTACTTTCCTTAAGTATATCCGTATTGTATGCCGTTGCCTTGCCAGAACCAGCGGAATCCTGGATTATAACTGCGGCATAACCAGGCTTCATCATAGAAAGCGCACGGTGGACGAAGACCATGCCGTTACCATCGGCGGAATAGGGCGGATTGAGCAAGAACACGTTTGCAGGGAACTTTTCTGTATCGTTAGGATAAGCGTAGTTGCCGTTGAAATTTGCCAAACTGTCTTTGTTGAGGATGTTTGACGAACCATCCCCAACCAAAAACATATTAAGGATAGCAAGCATTTGGACGTCACTGCGTTTTTCTATCCCCAAGAGTTGCTTTTCTTTGATATGCTTTTCCTTATTCCTTAACTTATCAGGGTTGGTGATATTTTCCTTAGCGTCCTTAAGCATTGCGTTCATTGACGAAATCAAAAACCCACCCGAACCGAGGGCAAAATCCCAAACATAGGAGTTTCTGTCAACCCGCGCAAGCTTAACCATAAAGTCAATAACATAACGTGGCGTAAGCACAACATCATTCGCCTCGTCGTCTGCAAGCGGCATCCAGTCGGTAACTTTGTTATAAACTGTTCCGGCAAAGTCAAGCATTTTATTTTCAACGAACGGCAGTATCTTATCTTTTATTTCACGGAAAAGAGTACGCAAGACGGTTTCCCCAGACGTGGATATTTGGTTTATGCCTTCGTTGTTATATTTTATGGTGCGTTCGATTTCACCGGCAATCTGCTCTCTCTTTGCCAGCGGCAGAGATTTGATTTCAAGCAGATTCCTTATTTTCCGCAAAATTATGTCAGCGTCAGTATTGTCGTTTTCAATGCTCCCAGTTAGCTGCTCAATCTTTAACGGTGCAACCCGGTTGTTCTTGTCGCCAAGCCCAGCCAGTATCATTGCTACAATGATGTTTATACGCCACTTTGCATCTATATCAAAATCATCTCGCATTTTTTGGTTTAAGTCAGTGAGCGCACTGTCAACGGATGCTTCGCTGTTTGAACGTAGTATATCTTGCTGTTCTGGCGTTAGATGGACTTTTTCAACCTCTTTTATGGTTGCGTCGATGTTTTCGGGATTTAAAAATGAAAGGTTTGTAAAAGACTTGTATTTTAAGGGTTCGCCACCCGTTTCTGGTGTTATAATATAAACGTCAACATCGACCATGTATTGCGAATATTCTTCATACCCGCACGCGCCGATAACGAAATAATGCTTGTATTCAGTATCCTTAAATGCGTTTTTAGCATAGTAAGCTGCACCGTTTACGGCAAATTTGCCGATCGTTTGATGGTTAAGGTTACCGTCCTTTTTGTGGTTAGCAATAAATCCGTCTTTATCGAATTTGCTCATATTACTTTTTCCACTTTTGTTTTCGATGAAGCCAAACCAGGTTTCGTTTTCATGTGTAATCGTAAAAAACGCATCTGGAATACCACCGCCGCTTCCACCCGATTTTGACGGGTTATTCATAAGTGAATCTGAAATGGCGCGGTTCTGTATCTCGCGTTGTAAAGTATAGTTGAGTTTAGTTTCTTTTAAATATTTCCCGATTTCTATGGTTACGTTATCTTCTGATGTTTTGTATTTTACCATATTCAAACATCCCCCTTAACAAAAAATCACCGACTTAAATATAGCCCAAAAGTCGAAAAAAGTCAAATGGTTTCCATAAAAAACGAATAGCATAATTCCACTTGAAATTATTATAAAATTATAGTATACTTGTTTTATAAAGATGAGCTGTGTAATATAATATCTATAATAAAGTACTTGCCGATTAAGGTAAGAATGCGCGAAATAAGTACGTGTTAGCTCAAGCAGTTTCGCGTATTATATTGAATTGACCGGCAAACACTTGTGCAAGAAAGGTTGTGGAACGTGAGCAAGAGCGTTATAGTAAATGATTTTGGCCGTATTGATATAGACCACGAGGTTATACTTACCATCGCCGGTGCTGCCGCCATGGAGTGCTACGGCGTTGTTGGCATGGCCGCACGCAACATGAAGGACGGATTTTCACGGCTCCTTAAGAAGGAATCATTAACCAAGGGCATTAGCCTTGAGGTTAAGGAGAATGATCTGATACTTAACATACACGTAATAGTACTGTACGGCACAAACATCGCTGCTATCTGCGAATCGCTTATCGACACGGTGAAGTATAAAGTTGAGGAAGCCACAGGGCTAACCGTGCTTAGCGTGAACGTGTTTGTTGAGGGACTAAAACCTGAGGAGTAACCTTTATGGCTGATTCATCCATAGCCAAGCTGGAGGAATAATATGTATACGATTACGGGGAATGTGCTGAAGGCCGCTTTTACTGCGGCTGCGAATGCACTTCACGAAAATAAAGACATGCTTGATGCGATGAATGTTTTTCCTGTGCCGGACGGCGATACGGGCATAAACATGTATTTGACGGCACTTTCCGCTGCGCAGTCCGCACAGTTGGCGGATGCGGACGTACCAAACCCGTCGGCTGGTTCTGTCGCAAAGGCTGCGGCACAGGGCGCGCTTCAAGGCGCGAGGGGCAATAGCGGCGTCATTCTGTCACAGCTTTACCGAGGGTTTGCCCGCGCCTTGGAAGGCGTGAAGATAGCCGGCCCCCTGGAGTTTGCCCGGGCTCTTTCAGGTGCCTCGGAAACGGCATATAAGGCTATTATGAAGCCAAAGGAAGGCACTATCCTTACCGTCGCAAGGGAGATTGCCGAGCGCGCCGCACAGCTTACTGAGAGTGACCGCGCGCCGGATATCGCATTGGATGCGCTTTTTGCGGAGATTATACGTCAAGGCAACAAAACCCTTGCAAAAACGAAGGACATGCTGCCGATGTTAAAAGCAGCAAATGTTGAGGACGCCGGCGGCAAGGGGTATATTATCATACTTAACGCCATGTACTCCGCCGTTACTGGCGGAGAGTACGTTTTGCCGCTTTACAGTTATGACGGGGCCGGCATAGGTACAAGCTTCACGGGTAGCAATGAGGTAGAAGAAGATATAGAATTTGCATACTGTACTGAGCTGTTTGTTTCGCCATATGTCCAAGGAAATTATGACTTTGAGTTAAGGGAATTTCTTGATGAAATCGGCGACTCTGTTGTCGTTGTTTCCGACGATAAGGTTATAAAGATACACGTGCATACCAATGATCCTGGCATCGTCCTTCAAAAATGTGCAGGGCTTGGTATGCTTGATGGCATAGACATTAACAATATGCACACACAGGCTCGTGAGGCAAAGGCCGCCCGTGCCGCCGCGTTTGCTAAAAACGGAGGATCTGACGAATCCGAAACAATAATCGACGATTTAAAAGAAACGGGCTTCGTCGCGGTTGCGAACGGCAACGGTTTCTTTGAGTATTTCAAAAGCCTTGGAGCTGATGAAGTTATAAACGGCGGGCAAAGCATGAACCCCGGTGTTGAGACTTTTATTAAAGCCATAAACGCCGTTCCGGCAAAGGCCGTTATCGTTTTGCCTAACAATAAGAACGTAATCCTGTCTGCACGCCAAGCGGCGGAGATGTGCCCTGGAAAGGATGTTTATGTCGTGCCGTCGCGCTCCATCCCGCAGGGTCTTGCGGCGCTTACGCGATACGTGCATTCATCCTCGGCGGAGGAAAACTCGGTTATGATGGAGGAAGTTATCCAGCAAATCCACTCCGGCCTCCTAACCCGAGCCGTGCGCGATTCTGTTTTTGAAGGTATAAATATCCACAAAGGCGACGCAATTGGAATTATTGACGGGCGTATCGCCCTCGCCCATAGGAACGCATCGGAATGCCTGCGCCAGATGACGCGCAGCCTCGTAAAAAGCAACGGCGGAATATCATTTCTCACGATATATTACGGAGACGGCATCAAAGAGCGTGATGCGGAGCGGTTTATGGCCTTCGTAAATAAGGAATTCCCGGATATCGAATGTGAGTTGGCCTACGGTGGGCAGCCGGTTTATAGGTATATTTTGGCGGCGGAGTGAGTGTTGTAGGCAATTTATATTTCAGGAGTATGTAATGATTACAGAAATTGAATTTAATGATTTAAAAGAAAATGCGACAAAATTAAATTGCTCATTTTCGGATTATTGTAAACGTGAGGGGATTACACAGATAGGTTTCGTTCCGTCTGAATATGTAAATGAATTGGAAAGTGCTGGATTTGCTGTATACTCTGATTGGATAGACTTTTTTAATAACGATATAGCAAGCACGTCTACGAATTTTAAAGATTACAATAATATTTTATTTTTGCAGTCCAGCGAACATTCCTATATAAAAGAAATGGTAATTATGTGCGCGAATTTATCAAGAGGTTTTACGGCAGAAAAAGAAGAATGGTTCATTGATTGGCAGAGAGATAACGATATAATTATAATTAAAGCAGAAAACATTTTAATCGGTTATTGTTGCGTTTCTATTTATGATGACGGAAATATCATGTGGGTTAGGCGAATATCTGTAAAGCCTGAATATCAAGGCAGAGGATATGGCAAAACTTTATTGGAGCAAGCTATTGTTTATGGCGTCAACAAAGGAGCAAAAAGAGGATTTCTTGCAGTAGATGTTTTAAATGAGAACGCTATTTCTCTATATAAAAACTACGGATTTGTTCCTCAAAGCGAAACAGGCGAAATCACAATGAAGAAGTTAAATATACGTACAAAATAAGTATTGTCTGTATTAAATAAGGTATAATATTAAAAATCTACATAACTAAATAACAAATTATTTTATTGCTATACTTCAACATTTATGTTAAGATTAACTAATGAAATCTATGTTAAAGAAGGTGATAATATGAGCGCGTTAGATGTATTGCTAGCAAAACGGCAAAGCAGTATTAAAACCGTCATTGCTGTCGCCGCGGCGCAGGATGAACATGTGCTTGAAAGCGTCGTGGCCGCCGCGGATAAAGAGATTGCCGATTTTATCTTAGTCGGCGATATTATTAAAATTAAGGAAATATTACTTAAATTAAACGTTTGTGAAACAAGGTTTATTTTAATAAACGCCGATACTGTGGAAGAGGCTTGCATTTCTGCCGTCGCCCTTGTGCGCGAAGGGCGGGCCAACTCCATAATGAAAGGCGTATGCGAAACCTCAACAATTATGAAGGCCGCTCTCGATAAAGAGAGGGGCATACGCGGCACACGCCGATTCTCTCATCTCGCCATGTTTATTTTACTGGGCGATGTCTACCATAAACCACTTTTTGTTACTGATGCAGCAATCAATATAGCCCCCGATTTTGAATTAAAAAAAGAAATTATAGAATCCGCCGTGGAAGCGGTAAAACGCCTTGGTGTAAAACGCCCCAAGGTCGCTTTGATTGCCGCAAAAGAAAAATCCGACCCTAAAATGCCGGTAACGTTAGAATATGATGAATTAGTTAGCTTAAATGAACGAGGTTGGTTAGATGCGGATTTACAGCTATTATCTTTAGATGGCGCGGTATCTAAGGAATCATGTGAGATAAAAGGCATAACCGGACCCGTAGCAGGGGATGCGGATATTTTGTTCTGCCCGTACATAGAGGCGGGCAACGTGCTTTATAAATCCCTAACGCAGTTTGCTCGCGCCGGTGTTGGCGGCGTTATTTTGGGTGCAAAAGCACCGATTATCCTAACATCGCGCTCTGATTCGGCTGAAAACAAATTACTATCTATAGCACTTGGCGCGTTGGTGTAACCACTCGTCAATTTAAGATACGGAGGAAATATATGTTAATTCTTGCGATCAACCCCGGTTCAACGTCAACTAAAATAGGCGTTTTTGACGGTTCGGGTATTGACGTGCGCGAGGTATACGTCGAAAACATCAAGCACTCGTCGGAGGAACTGTCCGGGTACCCGACGTTGGCATCACAATTCGAATTGCGCCGCGATATAATAATGAAAACCATTGAAAAGGCTGGCGTAAAGGTATCCGACATTACCGGCTTCGTCGGCCGTGGCGGCCTATTGCGCCCGCTTGAGAGCGGCTGTTACAAAGTAAACGAGGCCTTGCTGCGTGACGCAGAGGTTGGTGTGCAAGGTACGCATGCATCGAACCTTGGTGGTATTTTGGCAAACGCAGTCGCCAATACACAGGGAAAGGAAGCATATATAGCCGATCCCGTCGTTGTGGACGAATTGTGTAACGAGGCGCGCATCTCAGGGCACCCACTTATTCCGCGCCGCAGCATCTTTCACTGCCTTAACCAAAAGGCAATCGCTAAACGCCATTGCAAGCAGAATAATATGGATTATAATAAATCCAACCTCATCGTTGCCCACATGGGCGGCGGTGTAAGCGTTGGCGCACACAGGCATGGTAGAGTCATCGATGTAAACAACGCGTTGGACGGCGAAGGTCCATTTTCACCCGAGCGTTGCGGCACATTACCCGCCCGCCAGCTTATAGATTTATGCTTTAGTGGAGAGTATACTGCGAATGAAGTGCGCGCCATGATACAACCAAAAGGCGGATTGGTAGCGTATTTCGGTATTAACGACTTTAAGGAAGCATGCGATATGGCGGAAACCAATGCGGAAGTAAAACTGGTACTGGACGCGATGTGCTATAGCATAGCTAAGTTTATTGGCTCGGCTGCAGTTGCCCTTGACGGCGTGGTGGATGCGATACTTCTCACCGGCGGCATGGCGCATAGTAAATATTTGGTTGACTATATCACAAATAAAGTCAAATTTATTAGCCCCGTGTACCCATATCCGGGAGAAGACGAATTGCTTGCCCTCTCAGCCGCAGTGCACCGTGTCTTGCGTGGGGAAGAAGAAGCGAAATTATATTAAGGGGAGTTTATGGTCGTATATTTTAACACATACAAACTCATAAAAGGATCATCCATTACCGATTTCAAAAAAACCGTGGAGAGATTAGTTAAAGATATTTTTGCGAACTGCAAAGGTGTTGTTTCGTTTAAGTTGCTTGCGGATGGGGATGGTTGGGCGGATTACACCGCTTGGGAAACTATGGATGATTACAACGCATTCATAAAAGCGGCGGAAACGCCGAGTGAAGCGGCATTGGCATTTTATGGTTTTATCAATTTCAGCACGTGTAAAAGCCGAGTTTATACCGTTGAGGCGGATATGGAGATAGGGAGCGATGGATAACTTTAAGCAAAGTATAATAGACGCAGTTGATGGTATAACTTTTGATTTAATTACTTTATCAAGATCAATCCACACTACGCCGGAGATTGCGTTTGAGGAACGACATGCCTGTAAGGTTTTGACGGAGTTCTTGGCGGGGCACGGTTTTGACGTGCAAACGGGTTACGGCGGACATGAAACGGCATTTTTGGCTGAACACGCGCTGGGTGACGGATCCGGCCCAACGGTTGCCTTCATCGCGGAATACGACGCATTGCCCGAAATCGGCCACGCTTGCGGTCATAACTTGATTGCCATAATGGCCGCCGGTGCGGCTGTTGGCTTGTTGTCTGCGGCAAGTAAAATACCTACCGGTCGTATTCTCTGCATCGGTACGCCGGCCGAAGAGGGGCTTGGCGGTAAAATAAGCATGATAGAAAATGGCGCGTTTAGCGGAGTGGATTTTGCGCTCATGGTACATCCATCCGGCAGAAACCTTATAAACCGTACAAGCACGGCACTCCAGCATTGGTATGTTACGTTTACAGGCAAAAACGCCCATTCGTCTAATCCGCAATCCGGCATCAACGCACTTTCCGCCGTGATCCAAACATTCAATAATATTGATTACCTACGCCCAATAATGCCGTTGACGGCGAATGTCCACGGCATTGTTACCAAGGGCGGCATGGCAGCGAATATTATTACAGAAACGGCAGCCGCCGAGTTTACAACCCGTGCGAAGGATATGGAGTCGCTTAATTTCGTGAATGACTGCGTCACCCGCGCTATCCGTGCCGCCGAGGTACTGACTGGCGCTACGGCACAGGTTAAGCGTGAACCTTGTTACGCCGAGATGAACTCAAACCGCGCGATCTCCGCCGCTTTTGCCAAAAACATGGCCGACTTAGGTATCGAAATGATAGATGCGGACAACAACGGCAAATATGGCAGCAGCGACATCGGCAACGTTTCGCAGGTTTTGCCTACGATCCATCCATACTTGGACATAAAACCCGAGGGGAACGCACATTCCGTCGCGTTTACGGCGTCATCTGTATCGGATTATGCCCATTCAATTTCAATAAAAGGCGCGCAAGGCCTTGCCATGACGGGGTTTGATATAATGACGAATGAAAGTCTGCGCAAAGAAATTAATTATGAATTTAATAAAAACGTTAAATTAATGCTTGATGAAAGCAACTCGTTTTAATTTGCGCTGTGCAAGAAAGAGTTATCCCTGCAGCAATTTAAAATCAATTTCCTTGAGTTTTTGGTGAGTATAAAATTAAACCCGCGACGGCACCACATTTTAAATATATGAAAAAGATAGTCTAAGTAAAAAAATATTATCGCTTATTGTTTTAATTAATCATTCGCGATGAAGTAATCCGCGAATTTAATAATGCAAATAAAATTTCCGGGAGGAAAAAGATGAAGATTTTTGACTACATGCAGAAGTACGGGTACGAACAACTTGTTATGTTCCACGACAAGCACACCGACCTAAAGGCAATTACCTGCATCCATTCCACAGTGCTGGGCCCGTCTCTTGGCGGCACACGCATCTGGAACTACGCCGACGAGAACGAGGCTATTGAGGATGTTTTACGTCTTGCAAAGGGTATGACATATAAATCGGCCTGTGCCGGGCTTAACCTTGGCGGCGGCAAAAGCGTCATCATCGCCGACCCGCAGGAACTGCGTAAGGACATCGTGCGCCGCGAAGCATTCTTCCGCGCGTTTGGACGTTATGTAGAAGGGTTAAGCGGCCGCTACATAACTGCGGAGGATATGAACACTACAACGCAGGACATGGATTATATAAACATGGAAACGAACTATGTATGCGGTTTGGAGCATAAATCCGGCAACCCATCCCCGTTTACGGCTTACGGCACCTATAAGGCTATCCAAGCCAGCTGCAAGGCGGCTTTCGGCGATTCGTCCGTTAAGGGTAAAAGGATTATGGTACAGGGTATAGGCGCGGTTGGTTACCCGCTTTGTCGCCGGCTGTTTGCCGATGGCGCGATCCTATTCGTATCCGATATTAACCAAGAGCGCTTAAACGACGCGGTGCGCGAGTTTGGCGCAACGATTGTAAACGGCGATGACGTGTACAGCTTAGACTGCGATGTATTTGCACCGTGTGCACGCGGCGGCGGGCTGAATGACGAAACGATCCCCAAACTAAAATGCAAGGTTGTTGCCGGTGCGGCAAATAACGTTTTAGCCGATATAGAAAAACACGGCAAGATGATCCATGACCGCGGAATTTTCTACGCACCGGACTATGTTGCCAATGCAGGCGGAGTTATCAATGTGTATTATGAACTCTATACTTATGACGAAGCCGTTGTATACCGCCATATTGACAGGATTTACGACCAAGTGCTTGAAATCCTCAACACATCCAAAACAACAAATGTGCCAACCGCAGCCGTTGCAGATAAAATGGCCGAGGCGCGTATCAATGCCATTAAAAATGTAAACAGTATTTACTTAGGATAAAAATTTGCTGGAGACTAAATATAAACCGATAATCGTTACGGGCGTGTACGGTGCGGGGAAGACGGAATTTTGCATAAATTACTCCGTAGATTACGCTGCGCGGATAAAGCGAGAAGTTCTGCTTGCTGATATGGATGTTATGAATCCATACTTCCGTAGCCGCGATAAGGCTGAATGGCTCAAGGAGCGTAATGTGAGGATTATCGGAAACCTTACCGGCAATACGGGCAACCAAGATACCCCTGCAATAAGCGGTGAGGCAACAGTGGCTGTTATGCGCGGCGATCCGCTCGTCGTCGATTTGGCTGGTGATGCGCCGGGGCTTCGTGTTTTATCTTTATTTAAAGAGTTTTTAAAGCCAGGCGGTTACGAGTTTTGGGTAGTCGTCAACGCGTTCCGTCCAGGTTGCCGTACGGTGGACGATGTTATTACCTTCGTACGGATGGCTCAATCATACAGTGGGTTGCAAGCTACGGCTTTGGTCGCAAATTCCCATTTGTTAAGCGAGACAACGGAAGAGCATATTTTACATGGCTTAAGCATAACGCATGGTGCTGCGAAGCAACTCGGCATACCAATCGTTCACACCTTGGTATGTACTGATTTTATAAGTCCAAAAATTCCAAACGCATTAACTTTTGAAAAAACGGTGATGCGTGCAGACTGGTTGTTATAATATAGGTTTTTAACTCGAAAGGAGCTAAAAAATGGCAAAAGTAAAGCTAAACTTTGCGGAAGCACTCTGCAAGGGATGTTTCTTGTGCGCGGACGCCTGCCCCAAGAAAATACTTGAGCTTAATGAGGACAAGGTTAATCAAAAAGGGTACAACCCTATTCACTGTACGGATGAGGGTGCATGTATAGGCTGCGCCATGTGCGCGGTAATCTGCCCGGACAGCGTTATTGGATTGGAGCGTGAGTAACGATGAAGACTTTGATGAAGGGTAATGAAGCTATATCACAGGCAGCGATTGTCGCTGGATGCAAAGCATTTTTCGGTTATCCAATTACGCCACAAAATGAAATACCGGAGTACATGAGCGCGGCAATGGTTAACGCAGGCCGCGTGTTTGTGCAGGCAGAATCTGAAGTAGCCGCGATAAACATGATATACGGCGGCGCGGCAGCTGGGGTACGCGTTATGACTTCATCGTCAAGCCCCGGTATCGCGCTTAAGCAGGAGGGTATTTCTTACCTTGCGGCGGCGAAACTGCCTTGCGTTATCGTGAGTGTTATGCGCTGCGGCCCCGGCCTTGGCGGCATTCTGCCCAGCCAGAGCGACTATTTCCAGGTAGTTAAGGGCGGCGGCAATGGCGATTACTATACGCCAGTGTATGCGCCAAACAGTGTGCAGGAATCCGTTGATCTTACTATCAAAGCATTTGATATTGCGGATAAGTACCGCACCCCCGTTTTTGTGGTTGTGGATGGTACTTTGGGGCAGATGATGGAACCTGTAGAGTTTAAACCGGTTACGCCGTATCAAATCGATGTAGACTCTTTTGCTACAAATGGGCAAAGCGGCAAGCGTGGATACAGAAATATGGTAAACTCGCTTAACCTTTCCGCTATAGGGTTGGAAAAATCAAACTTCGAACTTAAAGCAACTTACGACGAAATACGTAAAAACGAAGCAATGTACGAATCCAGCGTTAAGGATGGGGACGAGATTGCTCTTGTAGCCTACGGTGTACCAAGCCGTATTGCGTTAAACGCTGTTAAAGCACTTAACGACAAAGGGGTTAAAGCGGGGCTTATCCGCCCAATCACGCTTTGGCCATTCCCGGATGAAGCGTTTAAATTACCGGCAAGCGTTAAAATTGTGCTCGTATGTGAATTAAGCATGGGCCAAATGATAGATGATGTACGCTTGGCTCTAAACGGCAGTGTACCGGCACATTTCTACGGCCGCACAGGTGGCGTTATCTTTGAACCGGAAGAGCTTGTAGATGCGGCGATTAAAGTCGTGGGAGGTGGCAAATAATGGCAATTATCTATGAAAAATCCAAAGGCCTTACAGAACGCCCATTAACCTACTGTCCCGGGTGTTCACATGGCATCGTGCATAAACTGATTGCGGAAACCCTCGTGGAGCTCAATTTACTTGACCATACCGTGGCCATCGCGCCTGTGGGCTGTTCGGTCTTCGCATATGATTTCTTTAATTGTGACGGAGTGCAGGCCGCTCATGGCCGCGCACCAGCCGTTGCAACGGGTATCAAACGCGTCGCGCCGGAGTCTATCGTATTTACTTATCAGGGGGACGGTGACCTCGCCGCTATCGGTACGGCGGAGACTATCCACGCCGCGCATAGGGGTGAAAATATCACCGTTATTTTCATCAACAACGCCATCTATGGGATGACCGGCGGCCAACTTGCGCCAACCACGCTTGTTGGGCAAAAAACGTCCACCTCACCATTCGGCAGAAACGTGGCGCACCAAGGCCTTCCGATAAAGGTCTGCGAAATGCTTGCGGCAATACCAAGTTCATATTATCTTGAACGTACCAGCGTACACGATGTGCCGCATATCCGCAAAACTAAGGCGGCTATCAAAAAAGCCTTCCAATATCAGGTAGACGGCAAGGGTTTCAGCATGGTTGAGATACTCAGTGGCTGCCCCGTCGGCTGGAACGTATCACCGGTGGAATCTATGAAGTTCATCAAAGAGCAAATGATGCCATATTACCCACTTGGCGTATATAGGGACGGAGGTGCGGAAATATAATGAATAACAGTTCAAGTTCAGGAAAGACGGAAAGAATCCTTATAGCTGGTTTCGGTGGCCAAGGCGCGCTTACCGCCGGGCAAATTATTGCACTTCTTCACATGGGGCGCGGACTTAACGTTACATGGATGCCGTCCTACGGCGCAGAAATGCGCGGCGGCACGGCAAACTGCTCTGTTATCGTATCTGATGGCATCATCGGCAGCCCAACCGTGTCCACTAATGCGGATGTACTCATCGCCCTCAACACCCCATCACTTGATAAGTTTGAACCGATCGTCGCCCCAGGCGGAACTATCATCGCCAACACATCCATCATCAAACGCGGCACAACCCGTACGGACGTTAAATTTATCGGTGTGGATGCGACGAACATCGCCGTGGCTCTGGGCAATCTCAAAATAGCCAATATGGTCGCAATGGGTACCTATCTTAACCTGCACCCGGAATTTAACGATTCAGATTTCGAGAAAGTTTTGAACGACAGGTTCGGTGAAAAAGGCAAAGCCCTTATTCCGCTCAACATGGAAGCCATGAAAAAGGGTAGGGTATAATAAATAAAACCGTAGGGGACTTTTTGAAAAGTTCCCTACAACCCTCAAAACTTTTAATTTTTGGGAGATAATTATGTTTATAGATAAGATTAAAGATTTGGCAAAAGCTTATAAAAAAACCATCGTCCTACCCGAAACAGACGACCTTCGCACCTTACAAGCCGCCGAAACGATTATGCGGGAAGGATTTGCGGATATCATTTTGTTAGGTAAAAAGGATGAGATCATAAAACTGGGTAAAGATAACGGCATAACGCTTGATGGGTGCAATTTCGCGGACGCGTTGACATGTGAGCATACTACCGGGCTGGGCGAGCAGTTATATGAGTTGCGCAAGGCTAAGGGCATGACGTTAGAGCAGGCGCAGGAACTTATCCGCACAGACAGCCTGTACTACGGCGCGATGATGGTAAAAACCGGTGTGGCAGACGGCATGGTAGCCGGTGCGGTACGCTCCACGGCAGATGTAATGGGTACGGCGTTAAAAGTCGTTAAAACCGCACCCCGTGTAAATGTTGTTTCCACATGCTTTATGATGGTTATGCCTAATCAAAACGCTGCGGCCTCAAATTTTGGCTCAAACGGCGTTATGGCCTTTGCAGACTGCGCGCTCAACCAAAATCCGGACGCGGCGCAACTCGCAGAAATCGCCGTCAGCACGGCCGGCACATTTGCGGCGTTGACAGGGGAAGAACCGTTGGTCGCCATGTTAAGCCATTCAACCAAAGGCTCGGCGAAACATAATGATATCGACAAAGTCACGGAAGCGTTGAGATTAGCGCAAGAGAAAGCGCCAACCCTTAAGATCGACGGCGAATTACAGCTAGACGCAGCCATTATCCCAAGCATAGGGCAAAAAAAGGCTCCGGGTAGTGAGATTGCGGGTAAAGCAAACGTACTCGTCTTCCCTGACCTTGACGCGGGCAATATTGGTTATAAACTGGCGGAGCGTTTAGGCGGAGCGTCGGCCCTTGGTCCGGTTACTCAAGGCTTAGCTAAGCCCGTGAACGATCTGTCGCGCGGCTGCTCAGCGGACGATATTGTGGGTACTGTTGCGATTACGGTGTTGCAGGCGAGGTAAATCTATTTACTTAAAAAATAAAGGAGAATTTTTTATGTGTCAAACAAAGAAAAGAGAATGTGGAGCTCCATTAGGCAATGCTGGTGGTTATTTGTGTCCAATTGAAAGAGTTCGTGTATGTTATAACTGTTTTTATAAAAATAACGGACGATACCCAAATGAAAATGATCAATAAAATATTCAGATAATGTCTGCTATAAACTGATAGAACGATCAAATAACGCGTTAGCCTTAGATATTGTAATGAAAATTATTATATATTTGTGAATGACTTTTTCTACCGTTGTAATGCGGAAGATATCGTTGATATACTGGATATTACAATGTTATAAGTGTTGTAAAAAGTTATTGTAAATGAAAAGCGAAGTAATCCACGAATAAATAGAGACAATATATTTTAATATGGAGGAATCGATAATGAAGTGGGAGTTTATGCTTGTTTATTTTACTTATAATATCTATGAAGGAAATAATACGATTAAATATAAAGGTAAAAAAGTTTATACGGTAGAAGGAACTCATGATTTCTTGATTGAAAAATTAGATGAGTTTGGTGCAGAAGGTTGGGATGCATATGGTTTTGGAAATATTAACAGTAATCATATATTACTAAAACGTCCAAAATAAGCGTTATCAATTTGCACATTTATTTCTAGCTTGTTTGCATTGATCGCAATAGATTTGTAACGAAACTTAAATGTTGAAATAAGTATTTACCCAGAGATTGTGAATCAACTGTGAGTAAATTCGCAAAAACCACACGAATTAACTCACAGTAGTCCGCAATGACGGTGCGTATCTCTTGGGTTTCGCCATAAGTCTAATGACATTTTTAAAAGAAAGGGATTTCAAAAACAAATGAAAATTCTTGTATTAAACTGCGGTTCCTCATCCCTCAAATATCAATTAATTGATATGACGAATGAAAACGCCTTGGCAAAAGGCCTCGTTGAGCGCATCGGCATCGACGGCAGCCGTCTCGTACACGAGGGTACAGGCGATAAATTCGTGCTTGAAACACCGATTGCCGACCACAAAGCCGCCATTGGCCACGTCACGGACGCGCTCATAAACGCAGCACACGGAGTTATAAAAAATATCGATGAGATAAATGCCGTCGGTCACCGCGTCGTCCACGGCGGTGAACACTTTGCCGGTTCAGTCATCATTACGGATGAAGTTAAAAAGGCAATCATCGAGTGCGCTGACCTTGCGCCGCTGCACAACCCGCCAAACCTTACAGGCATTCTGGCGGCGGAGGAACTTCTGCCCGGCAAACCGCAATGCGGTGTGTTCGATACGGCGTTCCACCAAACCATGCCTGCCAAGGCGTATATGTATGCACTTCCGATGGAACTTTATGACAAGTATAAAATCCGCCGTTACGGATTCCACGGCACCAGCCACCGCTATGTATCGCAAAAAGCGGCGGAGCTTTTGGGCAAGCCTGTAGCGTCTCTTAAATTGGTAACGTGCCATTTAGGCAACGGCGCCAGCGTCTGCGCGGTGGACGGCGGTAAATCCGTGGACACAAGCATGGGTTTTACACCACTTGAGGGGCTTATAATGGGCACTCGTTGCGGCGATATAGACCCGGCCGTCGTGCAGTTTATTATGGATAAAGAGAAAATTGACATCAAGGCTGCTTTGGATATATTTAACAAAAAATCCGGCGTGCTTGGTATATCATGCGTGTCCAGCGACTTCCGCGATATTGAGGATGCTGCCGCCGCAGGAAACAAGCAAGCTGAGCTTGCGCTGGACAGCTTCTGCTACCGTGTGGCAAAGTATGTAGGCTCGTACGCCGCCGCGATGAACGGGATTGACGCAGTCATCTTCACCGCTGGCCTTGGGGAAAACGGCAAAATCGTGCGCGAAAAGGTTTGCGGGTATCTAACATACTTAGGCGTTCAAATTGATCTTGAGAAGAACAATGTGCGTGGTAAGTTTGTAGATATTGGCAAACCTGAAGCAACAGTGCGCCCGCTTATCGTACCCACGAACGAAGAACTCGTTATCGCGCGCGACACGGCGGAGCTATTAAAATAAAAGCGTTTTATTAAAACTTAAAATTTGTCGGCGGGGTTTTTATTGCTTACCTAAATCCCGCCGATTTTGTGTACAAATTTATGATTTATGAAAGAGATGGAGGATTATGGTGTTGAACAATGAGGTTATAGAATTTGCAAAGGAAAATGGGTGCGGTATAATAGGATTTGCGGATCTGACAAAGATGCCGTACACAGCTAACCTAGGGTTTAAGTACGGTATTGTTTATGCACTTGCCTTTTCAAAGGAAGCGATGCTAGAAAACAATGAAAATAAGCCGCAAAGGTATTGGGACGAACATGCACCAATGAGTAAAACCCTTGCGAAACTAAAGAATTATACGGCTGAATTGTTAATGAAAAAAGGATATGCCACAGAAGCAAACACGCCTGCAGCGGACATTGAAGAGAGAACCCTACGCGCCGCGCTCTCTCAGAAAGCTGTGGCAACCATGGCTGGTATCGGATGGATCGGCAAAAACGCCATGCTAGTAACAAAGGAGGCCGGCTCGGCAATACGGCTGACGACGGTTCTTACGAACGCGCCAATTGATTGCGGCACACCAATAACAACATCAAAATGCCCGGTGGAATGTATGGCATGTACAAAAATATGCCCAGGCAAAGCCCCGAGCGGCAATAATTGGTCAGTTGAAACTGATAGGGATGAATTTTTCAACGCTCATGCTTGCTATACTGCCGGACGAAAACGGGCGAAGGAATTGTTGGATATAGAAATAACATGTTGCGGCCTATGTATTTCGGCTTGCCCGTTTACTAAGAAAGCGTTAGGATATAAGTAGTTTATTCAAGGTATTTTCTTGTTCATCGCTACATAAGCTAAGCAAACTTTCTTCTGCACAAAACATTTCGTCCACCACGCGGTAGGTTGGATTATATGCGCTTCTGTAGGCTTCGCTGTGCCGGACTGGAGGATAATTATTTTCGCGCATTTTCTCTAACAGTTCCTGTACTTCCGCTATATTTACGATGATTTCGCCGCTTTCGCCCATAGATATAAAAACCGCCGCGTCAGCTTCAAAGCCTAGGATATCCGCGCGGCCCTTGTTTGCCGATGCGGCGAATATACTGTTAAGCGTTTCCGCCTTCATACCGAAAGACAGTATGGATAAGCAAATACGGCATTGACCGCCGCCGATACGTTCTACAGTGCCAGAAAGCGACGCGGGCGTTGCTTTATTAACGGTAGATACCTCGTATTCCTTTATAATCCATTCTAAGCTATGGTTAACGTCTTTTAAAAAATGCCCATTGCCAAAATTACGCTGGTGAAGGAGTTTTATAAAATCCGCTCCTTGCATTTGAGGGTATTTTTTTTTGTGGGTTAGTAATAATTGTTTGATATCGATTGGTATCATCCTTTCAAAAATAAATAAGAATCAGTGTAAGAAACGAATATCGGAATCATCATTATTTTTTATATGCGTATGCAAAACCCCTGTGGTATCAATGTAAGCCAATAAAACATGATCAATGTCATCGATTCCTTGGCGGGCCAATTCTGTATATAACAAATTTTCGTTTAAATATATAGATTTTAAATGTTCTTTAATAATTTTTCCGTCAATAATCACATTCGTACATAGATCCTCGTTAATTGTAGGGATTTTTATGTCTCGCGGCGTAAGCGGGCGGCTTTGCGATTTGGGCAGTATACTTAATTTACCGCTTGTTTCCAATATAGCAAAATTGATGTCGGCTATGTCAAAAAAATTCTTTTGCCGGCATTCTTCTAAGAGGTCATTGATATTAAGTTTAACTTTTTGCAAGTTTTTATTTAATATCTTTCCGTTTTCAATAAGTATTACCGGGCTACCGTCCAATATTTTCCGGCACCAATAGCTTTTTATGGATAAATACGAGAACATGACCGAAAAAAGCGTAACAACTATCAAAGCGGTAAGCCCCTCCGCCATATGAATATCACGGACAACGGCGTATTCTGAAGCTATGGAGCCAATTGTTATCCCGATTACATAATCAAAAAAATTAAGCTGCGCCATTTGCTTTTTGCCTAATAAGCGGGTTAGTACAAACAGCGTAATTATGGCTATGGCTGAAGAAACAGCGGTTTGCATTACCTTATCTAACATAGCATCACCTTTTACAAGATAAATTCGAAAGATTTATCTTGTATTATGCCCGTTAGAAATAAAAACAACCGTTATTGTTTTGTTACATTATAGTGACTTGCCCATGAACATTTCAAGGGGTTGCTCGTACGGTGGGATATCCATAACGATAGTACCCATGTCCTTATATCCCAATTTACGATAAAAATGTTGCCCATCTTCGTCAACCTGCGTAGACACCATAATCATTTTGTATCCAAGCGCACGCATTTCATCTTCCCAAAACTCCATTGCTTGTTTCCCAAACCCTTTTCCTTTATGAGGGTCTGCTACATAAAAACACGTCAAGAAAGGGATAAAGTCAAATATCAAATTATAGCGCATATATCCTATTGGATTGTTTTCAAAACGAAGTACATAGCATCTTTTATCCCTGATCTTTGAGGCATACTCGCTTTCGGGCAGGTTCTCCCATTCGTTACAGAAATGGGGCTTATCATCCATGGTCGCATAAGTTAGCGTAAAATTTTTTATACCCATAATTACCTCTATTTGATATATAAATAATCGTGAAATTTACAAATAAACTAGGCATACTAACCCAACAAAGCATGGTTTAATTTGTTTTTGCCATTGGATTCACATATCTTTCACAACAATAAGGTTTTGATTACTCGACCCACGGAAATCAAGGTCATAAGATTTTTTTCCTTCCTCAAAGCGGCCGTCAATAATGTAATCCGACCGTTTTATAAGATCGCGTACATGGGGGCAATGCAAGGCCAGCAATTCATCTATGGTGTGTCCTGTGTAGGTAAGGATGTTTAGATGAGGCAATTCTGAACGTATGCGTGACGCCAAGGCGGCAAAAGCCTCTGCCTGCATCGTTGGCTCGCCACCGCTAAAAGTAACGCCCGTAAGGAGTGGATTGGCGCGTATCGCTTCCATGATTTCGTCAATTGTAATATCGTAACCTTGGTTATGGTCATGCGTTTCAGGGTTATGGCAATTGGGGCAACGGATATTGCAGCCCTGGGCGAAGACTGTAAGCCTAAGCCCGGGACCGTCCGTAATGGAATCGTTGACCAAACCCGCTATGCGGATTGTACTAATCGGCATGGTAAATCCGTTCCTCAACCTCTTTAAGTTTGGCGTTGTTAAACCGCTCCAACGAGCCGCCAAGATAACCGGTTATACGGCGTATACGTTCGATCGGCATATTAGCGTCGGCGTTCGTATCGCGGCCGCAACCGGGGCAGATGTCGCCGATTACGCCTATAAAGCCGCAGATCGGATCCCTGTCTACCGGGTGGTTTATGCTGCCGTATCCGACGCCGCTTTCCTTCATAAGGCGGATGATAGCAATGTATGCTTCCTGGTTCTTAACCGCATCGCCGTCCAACTCAACATAAGTGATGTGCCCTGCATTTGTAAGGGCGTGGTACGGTGCTTCCAATTTGATTTTATCCGCGATCGTCACTTTGTGGTATACAGGTATATGGAAGGAATTGGTGTAATAATCCCTGTCTGTAATACCTTCAATTTCGCCGAATAGGGCACGATCCATTTTTACGAAACGGCCGGCAAGCCCTTCCGCGGGTGTTGCTATAAGAGTGTAGTTGAGGCGTTTCTCCTCGGCTTCCCGATCTAATCTATCTCTCATGAATTTTATAATTTCGAGCCCCAACTTCTGCGCGGCCGCATCCTCGCCATGGTGTTTGCCCATAATGGCTTTAAGGCATTCTGCAAGCCCGATAAATCCGACGGTAAGAGTACCATGCTTAAGCGCTTCGCCTATCGTGTCCTCATTTTTAAGGCCGTCGCTATCAATCCAAACACCCTGCCCCATAAGGAAAGGGAAGTTTTTTACCTTCTTTGAGGCTTGCATGGCAAAGCGTTCGTTAAGTTGGTCTATACATATCTTGATTTTTTTGTCAAGCTCACGGTAGAACCTATCCATATTACCGCCTGCGCGTATGCCTATGCGTGGTAAGTTTATGGATGTATAGGACAAATTGCCGCGGCCGGTGGTTATCTCGCGTTCTGGGTCAAAGACATTGCCGACGACGCGTGTGCGGCAACCCATATAGGCAATCTCCGTTTCCGGTCTGCCTTCTTTGTAATATTTTTTATTATATGGCGCGTCAAGGAATGAGAAGTTAGGGAAAAGCCGCTTAGAACTAACCTTACAGGCCAATTTAAATAAATCGTGGCTGATATCCTCCTCGTTATAGTTAATGCCTTCCATCACGCGGAAAACGTGGATAGGGAAGATAGGTGTCTCACCCTTGCCAAGACCCGCATCCAGCGCGAGGAGGACGGACTTTATAACAAGCCTTCCTTCTGGAGATGTATCCAACCCATAATTAATGGATGAAAACGGCGTTTGCGCCCCGGCGCGGCTGTGCATGGTGTTAAGGTTGTGGACGAGGGCTTCCATTGCTTGGTAGGTCGTTTTTTCCGTATCTTTTTGCGCGTTGCGTTCCGTAAGACGGAGAGCCTTGTTAATTTCCAATTCAGCGTAGCCGATTTTAGAGAGTAAAGTGGAAAGCCGAGGGAGAAGGGCGGCATTGTCATCCATTTTAGGGGCAAGGCCTTCCTTTTCCAGATCACCAGCTAGTTTGTCAACCAACTCGTCCACGTCGGAAATTTCCTCGTCAAAAACCTCCAATGCGCGCTTAAGGCTCGTCCAAAAGAGTTTTTTGTAAGTTTTGCGGACGCCGTCAGCCAAGGCGTAGTCAAAATTGGGGATGCTTTGTCCGCCGTGCTGGTCATTTTGGTTGGATTGGATGACGATGCATGCGAGCGCGGAATAGCTGGCTATGCCGCTCGGTTCGCGCAGGAAGCCGTGACCGGTGGAAAAGCCGCCGCTAAGCATCTTCTTAAGGTCTATTTGGCAGCATGTCGTCGTCATCCCATAAAATTCCATGTCGTGGATATGTATGTCGCCGTCTTGGTGTGCGCGGACGAAGTCTTGATTAAGTACGCACGTCATAAAAAACTGCTTTGCACCCTCGCTGCCGTATTTAAGCATCGTGCCCATGGCCGTATCGCCGTTTACGTTGGCGTTTTCGCGTTTTCTATCACTGTCCACGCTTTCGCTGAAGGTGATTTCCTCATATACCTTCATCAGATGAGTATGCCTTTCGCGCGCTTTGCTCCGTTCAGCCCGATACAAGATGTACGCCTTTGCGACGCGTGTGTGGCCGTGCTTTATAAGCACTTCCTCAACAACGTCCTGTATCTGTTCAACGCCGGGCGCGTCGTCGTAGCGGAAATAGACTTCTAAGCCAACCTCGCGGGCCAGCCGCATACAGTAGTCGTCATCCCTAAAGTCAGAAACGGCGATAAACGCCTTCTTAATTGCCTGGGAAATCTTATCATCTGCGTAGGGGACGCGCCGCCCATCGCGCTTTAGAATTTCGTTAACGGCGAAGGCCGCGTTTTTCTCAGTGTTTATCATTATTTAGCACTCTCCGATACTATATATAGTACTTTGCTTGCACCATTATACTATATATAGTATTTTTTGTCTAGTGGTTTTGAAAATTTTTATTCCATTCCAATCCGCCTCGCCAGCGCGGAATACCTCGTCATCTCGCGGTTGTTTCCAACCATGGCTTTCATCGTGTTTTTGGAGCCTACGATAACCACAAGCTCCTTCGCACGGGTTACGGCGGTGTATAGCAGGTTACGCGTAAGAAGCATAGGCGGCCCGCCAAAGAGGGGGATAACTACGACGCGGTACTCGCTCCCCTGCGACTTGTGTATGGTTACGGCGTAGGATAGGGCTATTTCGTCCAGGCGCGCCGTGTCATAGTCGATGATGCGCCCGCCGTCCATCCTTGCGCGCAGGAGGTCGTTCTCACTGTCTATATGGAGGATAACGCCGCCGTCGCCGTTATATACGCCGATACCCTCGCTACGCCCGTCTTCCGTAACCCAAGCAAGGTTGTAGTTATTTTTAATCTGCATTATCTTATCTCCCTCGCGATAGATGTGCGTGCCGTATTCCAATTCATTCTTATATGGGGTGGGTGGGTTTAGAGCTTGTTGCAGCACGACGTTTAAGTTATCCGCACCGAGGGCGGATTTGCGCATAGGAGTAAGTATCTGTATGTCCATTATAGGGTTTGCCTTTGCGTAACCGGGCAGCCTCTCCCGCACAAGGGTTACGATCGTGTTCTGCACGCCGTCAAGGTCTGAGCCGGATGCGAAGAAGAAGTCGCGGCTGTCCTTACCTATGTATGGCAGCTCACCATCGTTGATCTTATGGGCATTGGTAATGATATTGCTGCCCTCAGATTGACGGAAGATAGACCGCAGGCGTGCAACCGGTATTTTTTCGCTCCGTATAATATCCTTCAGCACATTGCCGGGGCCTACCGATGGCAATTGGTCCGCATCACCAACCAAAATAAGGCGCATGTTATACCCAGCGGCCCTTAATAGATAATATATAAGGGTAATGTCAACCATTGAGGATTCGTCCACGATAAGTACGTTACATTCCAGGGGGTTTTTATCGTCCCTGTCGATGTAAACCTGCCCAGAGCCAGAACTTGGATCGCCTCCGTTTATGCCCAGTAGGCGGTGTATCGTTTTTGCCTCATGCCCCGTCGCTTCCTCCATGCGTTTTGCGGCGCGGCCGGTTGGCGCGGTAAGCTCCACGCTAAGCCCTCGTTTTTCAAACAGGGATATCAATGCGTTTATAACCGTCGTCTTGCCTGTGCCGGGGCCGCCGGTTATAACCATTACCCCGTGAGAGTGTGCGGAGATAATGGCCTCTTTTTGGCAATCTGAGAGGGCGATATCATTGGCTTCTTCAAAAATTGCGATATCGCTTTCAAGTTCCGGATCCAATGCCTTAATATTGCCGCAAAGGTTTGTAAGACGCATGGCCACATATGATTCCTGGTGGAAATATTTGTTGAGATATACCAAAACCGCGCCGGTATTTTCGTCGCGTTCTTGGTATATCTGCTTGGAAAACTGCATGTTGTGTAGGATATTGTCGATTGGGTGGAACGGCGCCGCGTCGCTTGCCAGCAAGGCCTCAGCGCGAGCGGCGAGATCGTCTTTCTCCAAATAGACATGCCCGCCGCTCTGCGCTGCCTCGCTTAAGATATATTTGATGCCGGATGCCGTACGGTACTCAGAATCAAGGGGAATACCAACTTTTTCGGCTATTTTGTCCGCCGTCTTAAATCCGATGCCAACAATCTCATCCGCGATCCTGTACGGATTTTTGCGTACGATATCGACAGCCTCAGCCTTGTATCTCTTATAAATCCGCGTGATGTAAACCTGGGAAATGCCAAACTGCTGCAGATACATCATAACATGCCGTTCGGTGCTTTGCTCGCCGAATCTCACAGATATTTCAGTAGCTTTCTTAACGCTTATACCTGGTATCTTCGCCAGCATTTCCGGGTACTTTTCTATAATTTCAAATGTTTCAGTACCATACATGTCGGTAATGCGCTCTGCCATACGTTCACCCACGCCCTTAATCGAGCTGACAAGGTATTTACTGATACCTGCAACTGTTGTCGGGGCGCGGCGTTCCACGGTTACGGCTTTAAATTGGCTGCCGTATGATTGGTGTACAACAAAATCACCCATAAGCCGCACATTTTCGCCGGGCGTAAGCTCTGCGCTGTTGGCGGTACAGGTAATGCGTGAATGGGCATGTTCGCCGGTGCTGAGGACTTCAAACACGGTATATCCAGATTTATCGTCCCGGTAGATAATATGCTCAATAGAGCCTGTGATTTCAGTCATATATCTGAATGGTAGCACAAAGCATGTAAATTTGCAAGAAATATTTACACTATTCCGGTATTTTAATTGAAATATTTTCATCGCCGTTTTTACTTGTCAACACGCAAATTTTGTGGTAAAATGGAACAAAAGCGTTATTTTTATCGTTTATGAATATATATGGACAAGCACCATAAAATAAATTGAGAGAAAAATATATTGGGGGCTGTACAAATGTTTAGTTTCTTTACCGACACGATGGCGTCGCAAACAGCGGCGGGGCAGGTTATATCATATATTATTTTTGGCATATTTATTGTGTTTATAATTATGTCCGTTTTCGTGCTTACGTATTTTAAGGACATCGGACGCAAGGCGCGTAGGCTTCGCGCCGGTAAAGATGGCGGCAACGCCGGCGCGTACATCTCCGACGTGCGCCACGCGTACGAGGGTGTTATACACAAAGGTATGCGCGACGTTGGCGATACTGATATTTTAGACGACAATATCAACCCTACAATCAAGCTTTTTGAGTACTTTATACATTACCTTCCAAGCCTTGCTACGGTAACTGGGCTGCTTGGCACCTTCGTTGGCCTTACCGCCGCCATTGGGCGCATGGACTTGAACATAGAGCAATTATACGGCATAGAGCAGGTTATAGACAGCATAAACGCGCCGATGGGTGATATGTCCACAGCATTCGTCACATCCCTTGTTGGTATCGTCGCCTCCGCTATGATGAACATTTTTGAGAGGATGTTCCGTGTTTTTGCGCGGAGCGACGAAGCAATCGCCGAAGTACGTGATTATATCAATATCAACTTCCAAAATGACGTTTTGACGAATATGACGCCGGCGGAACGCTTCACCGCCTACGAAAACGACCCGGCTAGCATCGCGTGGAGCGACGCGAGCCGGCGCATTGCCAAGGTTTTAACCTCACTAAAAGAATCTGTGGATAAGATGAGCGGTGAAATTTCATCATTAGAAACACGCGGCATTACAAACCTTTCCAACAATATCGCAGAACTTACCAGCGCCTATGCGAGTGAACACGCCGACGTGGCTTCCATCAATGAAAGTATGCGCATGTACATTGACCGCCTGCGCGACCTAGGCATCGCTTTAAATGACAACGGCAAAATGAACGCGCGAAATGAAGAGATCTTGGAACAAATCGCCGTAACATACAGGCTTTTGGCGGAAGAGCAAAGCGAAAAAGGGCGGTGATTATATGCAACGTCTAAAACAAAGGCGCGGACGGAGCAAATCCGTTGCCGCACATAACGATTATTGGAAATCATTTACCGATGTTTTCGCCACGATATGTTTGATGTTTTTCTTCGTAATGCTTGTGTTCGGCATACTTTCAGGGTTTATGGGCAATAGAGCACAGGCCCTTACCCTTACGTTGGAAGAACGGGAAAATGAGCTTTTCCTGCGCGAGTTTGCGCTTGCGGAGGCTCTTGGTTTGCTAGATGACCAACAAGCGATTTTAGACCGTATGGAAGAACTTTTGGATATGCGCGAGGATGAGATTGAGCAGATGCGCCTTGCCTGGGATTTACTGATGTCCCAGCAGATCGCGGATATGAACGCGGCGCGTGAGGCTTTTGAAGAAATAGCTCGGTACCGCTATAGCATCTATAGGCAGGCGGAATTTATGCTTCAAGCTGAAATGGGCCCAGACGTTGTATTCTATGACCCGGATTTAGGTGTGCTAGTTTTTGATACAAGTATCATGTTCGGCACAAACCTATTTGACATATCGCCTGGCGATATGGATATGATAGATAGCTTGCGCCGCGTTCTTTTCGCCATTATTGACGAGTTTGCGCATGGAGACAGGCTTGTACGGCTTGAATCTATTGAGTTTCGCGGCCACGCAGACCGCGAGGGCATGGCTATGCACAACCGGCGCCTTTCGGCGAACCGAGCCGTCAGCGTCGTAAACGCTATTCTGCCGGAGGGCAACGCCGATGCGGTGCAAAATTGCCCATACAGCCCATTCTTTATAGCGTCCGGCTCATCTTTCTTCCATCCTCGAGCAGGTACGTTAGCCTCGCAGACGCCGGAGCAGATGGCGCAAAACCGCCGCGTTGACATTATTATAAACTTTGACGCACGCGAGGTGGACGCGGCCATAGCGCGTATCGCAGAAACGCTTCTTATGCCTGGTGCAGACGATTTCGATTGGAATGTGAATGAAGGAGAACTTGGTTTGGACAGCTATGGCGATGAAGGAATTGATGATTAGTAAATTCATGGGAGAAAACAATGCTAATAACAGCGTTAGAGCTTGAAAATGAGCTTCGCAACCAACTTGCACATATGGATAATGATGAGGTTTTTGCCAATCTTGAGCCAATAACTGCTCGTTTGCGTGCGATGGGTTTTTATGGCCTTGCCCGTGACCTAAGTGCAGCCGCCATGACAAAGGATGCGGAACGCCGTGATGAAGTCCTTTTGCGCTTATATAAAACCTTTGGCGTGGAGCTTTTTGGTAATATTATTGTTGAAAATATTTCGCCTTGCGAAATTGAGTTTGAATGTGCCTACGGTTTTGCGAATACAGAAGTTGTGCTTACGGTAAATAGCGGGGATGGGGCATACCCGCTTAACTTAAATAAAGAAAATATTGAACTTTCTTTTAGCGTGGATACTGGTGATAACTCGCTATATGCATCGGTCATATCGGTTTTACCGTCCAGCGGCGGTTCGTTCCGTATTTTGCTTGTTCTTGGCTGCAAAGCTGGTGCGTTTGACCGCGCCGGCGTGTTTTTATTACGCGCTAACCTTGTAATTGGCAAAGCAATCATTGCTGGCGGCGTGGTTAGGCTAAAGGCACATAATACAATCCCAGCCCGCATTTCGGATGATGAGATGGAAAAGCGATTGGATTTAAATTCGCCGCGTGGGGCGCAGGCTTTACCACCGCGTTTTGTTATACAGACAGAGCCCAAACCGGTTCATATTATACCTGGTCTTATACAATTTAAGCAAAAAAGCACACGGATTATATTTGACAAACAGGGAAATGGTACGCCAAAGGTTCTTTGCGGCAACGGCGCGTTCCGTGCGGGTTTACCAAGCATCGCATCAGTGAATATCAGTTTCAATCCCATAAACTATAAAAATATGGAACAGAAACTCGCACAAATCGGCAACTTCAACATTATGCCGGAAACGGCCGTTTGGGTGGAATGGGAAGATTTTATTGCCGTATACAGCATTCAATATAAAGGCTTTATTGAAAAGTCTCAGAGGTAAGTATTATGCCAATATACTCGTTAAAAAACAACTATGTGCCTACGCTTTTCAACACAGGTTCGGGCAATTGCTACGCTTATTTTAACAATGCCTTCAATTTGTTGGAAGAGTTTTTTGATATGTGTATCGTTAAAGAGGATGCCGGCATTACGACGTCTGGGCGAAATATTACCGGCAACGAGGCAGGCGCGCTTTTAGGTGATATATTTGCTGGATTTTATGCCGCATACACGCTGCTTTGCGAAGATGACAGAAACGCCGCTGAGTACCGCTTTATTTTTATGCAATACGCTTTCGCCGCGGCACTGCTGGAAAGCCCAGCCACGGCCGCTTGGTTTTATGAACAAAACGCGGCGCGATGGCTTTCCGCCTTGCAACAGCAGGATGATGAGGCGGATATTTACGCGCCGATTGCCGCCGCCTGTAAAGATATAGGCTCATACGCTACGATCAATGTTAAAGACGTGCGCGGCGTGGCTAATCTAATAATTTATGCGGCAAAAATGCGTGGTTTAGTCCGGCTTATTGATGAAAACTTTGCGCCCGTACACTTAGATGCGAGCGGATTTTTGCTGAGATTTATCCTCCACGCCTCACCGGACGATTCCGTTTTATTGGAAAAGGTAGATTGGTTCAGCATGCAGCATGTACCTATCGAAACGGTCTTTTCCCGCCCGCTGCTTTTTCAATCCATTTTAAAGCGTGTGGCTGAAAAAGGCGGCGGTATATTTAACCATGGCGCTTTGCATATTTTAAATGCCTTATTGGTATACCATAATAAATTAAACCAACAGCAAGGCAATATAGATATTTTTTATCAAGGCTATAATAATTACGAAAAACTCGGCAAGGAAGCCTGTGTGATTTTGGACGATAATGCCGATTCATTTTTATTATACTACCTTTATGGCGGTGCGCCGCGTGGGCAAACCTTACCGCAAAGCCCACATTTTGCCCACTTGCATAAAGAGTTTATTGCGAATGCTAATTTTTATGAAATAGTTTCACGTTACTTTAATAAATACAATTTTTCTAAGCATGAAGTAGATTTGTGCACTGAAATCGCCGATCCGTCAGGTTTTTTATCAGCATGCTTAGATCAACTGTACAGTGTGGACGCAATACACGGCTACGCTGGTACAGCCAAATTACGTTTTGCTTTTGAAAATTATCCGGCTGAAATAATTGCGGATTACTCACAGTTTTCTGAAACAACCGTCAATTATTATTGGTTACCTGAACAACCGGCCGCCGTATTGGACGAAAACGGAAATGAATTTATTTCACCAATACTCTTCACAAAGCAACGCCGAACACACTCATCCATTTTGAGGCAAAGCGGCGCAGGCACAAACGACGATACCGGATTTACCGCCTTGACACCGACATTCCGCAAATTATTTTTATATGGATATGCATATAATTTTATAAAAAGCGGGCATATTGGCACTATGCCTTATGAAGCAGCGGCCTATAGAGAAATGGTCGTTAATTTGCGCAATATGCCGCCGGATATTAGTATCCCTGCGGCACGCCAAGTTGTGTTAAACGCAAAAGCCAATGGAGATGCGGATACAGCGTATATGGCTTCGCGTCAACTTGCATTTATTTCGCCTACGCTTGCTACCTTACGTTTTTTTTCCTACGTAAACAAGCAGCACGCTTCTGCGGCTTTTACATTCGGCGATCATATTCTTAATATAATTGAAACATTAGATATCTCCGGGGATGAACTGTACAAAGCACTGGGTGATGACGACCACCGCGAGCTTATCTCAACACTTATAAACCGCACACAAAACAGTATTTACTATAATAACGAAATCGCAAAAAATCTGCATCGCCTTAACAGAGAACTGACGGCAGATGAAATCGTGTATCTCAATTCTTCCTATGTTGACCATAACTTTAAGCCGGCGGGCGGAACAAAACACGAAACGATATTAAAATATAACAAAGATATAGATACGGACACACGCTTATTATTAATGTTTTTGGAAAATAAACTTATAAACCGTGAGTTTGATACGGAATTTAACGATGCATTCGCAAAGTTGTGGGATGCCGTTTTTGGTCAACACGATAAATTAAAAAGTAACGATATCGCAAGAGACGGGGCACACGCTATTATTTGGCGCGTACTTGCATACGGCGATTCGCCGAAGTTTGCGTTCTTTACAAAATACATTGAGGCTTTTAATGAAGCGGCGGATTCTGCCGTGTTATATGAGTTTGTATTATTTAATAAAATACAAAACAAACAACCCATAACCCGCGCCGAATCAGACCGGATGTTCTTGTTATACAAAGCGCAAATGATCGTTACAGCGCGTACGCTTGCGGTTGCAACAACAATTGGCGCGGCAAACCCGTCGGCACATCGCTTTGCGCCGCAACTTGCGGCCGAACTTCTCGCCTATGAATGGATAGATGCAGATGCGAGATGGAAGAGTTTAACCGTAACAAACCTACCGTATGGTGAATTTTTGTTAGACGAAAAAAACGCGAGCTATACCGGGCTTGGAGTGGTTTTGCAAAACGACGCTCCGATTTATACGTATGTTCGTAAAATCGGATATGAAAACATTTATAAGCTGAGGTATAGAGAGGACGGCGTAGAACGCACCGACGTGTTTGTCCGCAATTTTGGCCGTGCGACTTGGCTTAGGGAATACATTTTTACCCGCATGCTTAATTTTGCCAAAGAACGGGGAAATAACGATTTAGACGCAAATATGCCACTCATTGCCGGTCGGATTTGCGTAGATGGAGATGTGTTTAACGGAGACGTTCTGCTTGCTTATGTAGATTATTTAATCTCGGAAGCGGCTGCATCGTCGAATATACATCTACTTGAATTAACTCGGGCGTTAAAGTATATAACTGCCGAATCATCACAAAATTCGTTTACAAAATATTGCCTTTTTGCAACTAAAAACGGTGCGTTCGTGGATAAATTAAAACGTTTACTAACAATTATTTTGCTTTATTGGCCCGAAATAAAGGCAAATACTGATTTGCGTAAGTTTATTGCTTTCATACGAAGCCTGGAGCGCGTTTGCGGTGCCAATAAATTGGGTAATTTGTCGGATTATTTGTTTGAACAGATACAACAAAATCCACATATACAGCCAGATTTACGAGAAGTGTTTCGGACAGAATATGTTAATATGTGATAGTTAAGGATAAAGTGCAATATTGCCGCTAACCAAGGCGTTTTTAAGGCCATAAGAATCTTTGAGCGGGACTGTTGAGTACATTACGGCACGGCCTTCATCGCCATCATCATGCGCGTCTGAGCCGCATAGAGCGTATAGCGTTGGGTTTCTATCGCGGTAATCACGGGCTAAGTCATTATGGTTATTATGCCGTGGGTGTCCGTTAAAAACCTCAATGCCGTGAGCGATGCGGATGAACTTGCGCTCATTATAATCACGGAATGGATGCGCCTGGATGATGAGCAAATCGTTACCGAACTTGGCCGCAAATTCCGTCGGGCACATCTCGTGTAGATACTTGTTTTTGCGTAAAAAGTCTTCATCTAAACCATACAGCAAAAAATCGCTGTTTATACCTTTAAAGCGTATCTCCGCCCCCAAAATTACGTTAATGCCAAGCTTGTCGCCCGCAATTTTTGCGGCGTTGTAGCCTTTTAAAAACTCATCAACAAAAGCGTCCCACATATCGCTTGTAGGAGCGCTTTTTGTTGTAGACGGGCGCGTAAAAAAACTTTCGTGTATATGGTCTGTCACTACGAAACTTGTATACCCAAGCTTGTGATAGCGACGGGCAACCTCTGCGCCTGAAATAGAGGCGCAGGGGCTGCTCTCGCTTGTATGTACATGCGTGTCGACCTTATACATTACTTGCCGCGTTCAGCCATCAAAATTTCAATCTCGCTCTCGTTTATACCAACCATAGCTTCGCCAAGGTCTTCAGATAATTCGGCGAGGAGTTTGTAGTTGTCGTGGTTCTTTACTGCCTGTACAATGGCGGCGGCGCGTTTGCGTGGATCCCCGGATTTAAAGATGCCAGAACCAACAAATACACCTTCCGCACCAAGCTTTAGCATAAGTACCGCGTCTGCCGGGGTGGCGACGCCGCCGGCAGAGAAATTCGGTACGGGCAGCTTGCCATACTTGTGTACATATTCAAGAAGACCAACAGGCACACGAAGCTCTTTAGCGCGGTTAAACAGTTCGTCTCCTCGCATAGCTTTAACCTCCGACATTTCACGCTGGATCGTACGCATGTGGCGCACAGCCTGCACTACGTCACCAGTACCTGCTTCACCCTTCGTGCGTATCATAGCAGCGCCTTCCGCTATGCGGCGCAGCGCCTCGCCAAGATCTGTCGCTCCGCAGACAAACGGTGTTTTAAATTTGCGTTTTTCAACATGATATACATCGTCGGCTGGAGTAAGTACTTCGGATTCGTCTATGCAATCTATTCCCAAGGCTTCAAGGATTTCGGCCTCAACAAAATGACCGATGCGTACCTTGGCCATCACAGGAATACTAACA
>WQWB01000007.1 GCA_009785555.1 Defluviitaleaceae bacterium
AAAACTCTTAAATCCTTTTTTTGCTCTGATATACGATGACTTTGTGCGTACTGAGCTTAGGTGGCCGGATAGAGCTCCGACGCTGGCGGCTATGGACATGCCATTGTCGTTTAGGATGCAGATGAAATTACGATCCTGATTTTGCCCAGCATGGTTCAACGCTTCGTATGCCATGCCGCCGGTCAAAGCCCCATCACCCACGACGGCGACGACGCTGTGCCGATCGTTAGCCAGGTCCCGCGCACAGGCCAAACCCAGCGCGGCGGAGATGGCCGTGGATGCGTGCCCAGCGTCGAACGTGTCATATTCACTTTCGGCGGATTTTGGGAAACCGGAGAGGCCGCCAGCTTTGCGTAGAGTGGAGAAAAGCCCGCGACGCCCGGTAAGAAGCTTGTGAGCGTAACATTGGTGGCCGACGTCGTATACAATCTTATCCGTAGGTGTGTCGAAGACATAATGCAACGCGACGGTAAGTTCAATAACGCCGAGGTTTGACGACAGATGCCCACCCGTCTCCGCGACGGAGTGTATCAAAAAATGCCTAAGTTCCTTGCACAGGGTTTTAAGCTCGTCCACCGTGAGTAGTTTCAGATCGTAGGGGCTGTCAATATTATCAAGATATTTGTAATTGCTGTCTATGATAGTTCATTCCTTAATTATATATAGATTAATAATAGGTAACGCTTGCATCGCATAGGGTTTGTGCTGCTAAGTGTTGAAATAATGCAACTAATGATTATAATGTCAGCCTCATGTTGATTCTATCTAGCTTGATATAATTCGAACGGTGTTATTTACATTCTACACAGATTGCGTCTTATTAATTGTTAGTATAGTGGATAATAGAATGGGTGATCCATCCTCATAAAGCTCGCTTAACAGCTGCTTTCCTGTGGATAATAAGGACTTCAAGTCATTCTCCGTTTTTTCCATTCCATACACAGACACGTAGGTATTTTTGCCGCTCGTTTCATCATTGCCGACGGGCTTGCCAAGCGTTGCCGCGTCGCCGGTAATATTTCCTATGTCATCCTTAATTTGGAATGCCAACCCTAAGTGTTCAAATGCTAAGGCGGATTTTTTAGCAAATTCTGTTTCTTCACCCGCAAGTACGGCGCCAGCGTATGCCGCGGCAGAAAAAAATGCGGCGGTTTTATGTTTGTGGATAAAGTGGAGTACTTCCGGTGCCGCCGGCTTATTTTCATAAAAAATATCTGCCGCCTGGCCAGGGATGACCCCGCCATGCCCGGCCGCATTGGAAATTGCAAAAGCGGCGGAGATGGTGCGTTTGCCCGGTTGGGCCATACAGGCCTTCAACATAACTTCGTGTGCAAGGTTAAGAAGCGCGTCTCCAGCCAAAATTGCCGTTGCCTCGCCAAACTGCGCGTGTACGGTTGGCTTGCCGCGGCGTGTGGCGGCATTGTCAAGCGCGGGCAGGTCATCGTGTACGAGAGAATATGCGTGCAGCATTTCAATGGCGGCTGCGAAGGGGATGGCGGGTGTCATATCGCTATCATAATTTTTGCTGGAAATAAAAGCATTCAGTAAAATAAGCGGCCTAACGCGCTTGCCACCCTGCAAAACGGCATATTCCATCGCGTCGTACAAATCGCCAGTATGTGGCTTGCGTGCGCCTTCTATGTAACCAAGCACTGCTTCGTCTATAAGCTCTATCAGTTTTTCGACGTACATACGGAAATCTCCTCAACTTCTTGTTTTGCGGCATCCAAAGCTTCGGCGCATTCCGCGCAGATTATTATACCTTCCTTGTACAATTTCATGGCGGCGGAAAGATCCGTATCCGAATTTTCCATTTGTTCAGCGATTTCCTCAAGCCTTATCAAATTTTCTTCCAATGATTTCTTTTTTTTAGGCAATTTTTACTCCTTTAATCTTTTGAAGATATTTCCATAACCTCAGCAGTAATATCTCCATCTGTTAATTGTATATTTACAATGTCACTTATTTGTATGTCTTTTGTAGATATAACGTTTTTATCATAACGAGACAGGACGGCGTACCCGCGCTTTAAAATATTGTGCGGCGCGAGGTTGGAAAGAATACGCAGGCTGTGCGCTAGGCGTACATCGGCGTAGTTGATGCGCCTGTCTAATATATTACGCATATAGTTTGTAAGGCTTGTAAGCCTGTCGCCATAATATTCAATTTTATCGTCCAAAATACTTTTGAGTAATTTTTGGCTGCTGTGGATGATTCTTAAAATATCGGCTAACTCTGGCACGCATATCTCCGCTGCTGCGGATGGTGTGGGCGCGCGCAGGTCGGCCGCGAGGTCGCATAGGGTATAGTCCGTTTCGTGCCCGACGGCGGATATTATAGGTATTCTTGATGCCGCTACGGCTCGGACAACGACTTCCTCGTTAAACGCCCATAAATCCTCGGCAGAGCCGCCGCCCCGGCCAACTATAATGACGTCGCAATTGCTTGAGGAATTTAATAGTTCGATAGCCTCCGCAATTTCACGCGGGGCGTCTTGCCCCTGTACGGTGGCGTGGGCAAGCAAGAGCCCTACACTTGGGTTGCGCCGCCCGGCAACGTTTATAATGTCTTGCAATGCCGCCCCGGCGCGGGACGTTACAATGCCTATCCGTACAGGGAATCGCGGAAGCTCACTTTTGCGAGTAATATCAAAAAGACCTTCTTCGGCAAGCCTTCCCTTAAGTATTTCATATGCCATATGCCGCGCGCCTAGGCCTACGGGGCGCATCATTTGCACGTAGAGTTGGCAGGACGCGGTTTTTTCGTAAATGGATACGCGCCCATATGCCGTGACCTTTACGCCGTTTCTCGGCTCAAATTCAAGTTCCGCCGCGTCACCCTTAAACATAACGGCGTTTATGGATGAGCTTTCGTCCTTAAAAGTGAAGTAGATATGGCCACTGGGGTGGGTTTTGTAGTTGGAAACTTCTCCTTCAATAAAAAAGCCGGAGACAAAGACATCGTTATCAAGGAGGGTTTTGACGTAATTATTTATCTGTGTTATTGTGTAGGTTTTCATATTTTTTTATAACCTCGCCCAAAAGTCCGTTCACGAAGCGGGGCGAATCTCCGCCGCTGTATAGGCGTGATATCTCCACCGCCTCGTTTGCGGCAACGCGGTTTGGTATACTTTCATTGTAGATGATTTCGTAAATCGCGACGCGCAGTATTGCGAGGTCCGTAAGGATCAGCCTGTTAAATTCCCATGCGCGCGTGACGGCGGATATTATTTTGTCGATCTCATCTAAATTATTGCAGACACCAAAAAAAGTATCCCTAACATAATGCTTTTCGGATGGGTGGGATGGCATCTCTAAATCTTCGTGCATAAAAATCTCATGCAGGAAATATGCCTCAAGCATCTCATCCGGCGTTATATCTAAAAAAGGTATTTGGAAAACAAGGTTTACAGCGTGCCGCCTATCCCGGCGGCGTGCATTTGGTTTGGAATTTGGGTTAGAATTGGGTTTGGGTAACGGTTGCGAAGTCACTAGGCTTTACCTCGCATGCTCGTTCCGCCGCCAAGGCCGATAACGCTGATGTCCACGGCCGCAACGATGATGCCCGTCATATTTTCTATGGCGGCCTTAACCTTTTGCTGCGCTTCGCGGGTTACGTCGGCGATGCGTGCGCCCTGCTTAACAGCTAGCCCGAGGGCCGCGTAAATCTTGCCGCCATCGATGGATATCTTAACGGTTTTGCCGATGTTCCGCCGTGTCTTTGCATCCGAAATATCGGCCGGTGTTATGCCGTCCACTTCCTGTGCGGCTGTGCCGGCTATCATGGCAATTACCTCTTCGGAAATTGTGACGGTGCCGTTTGTAAAGGTTTGTTGGGATTCCGTCATTAGTACCTCCTTACAAGCCCACGAAATGAGCTGTTTGTCAGCCGACAATGAAATGCTTAGCCGGCTATTTAATTTTCGTATTGCATTATAGGCATTATAGGTTTTACCTTGCTCTAAATTCGGTCCATACTCTGTCCCACAACTGCTCCGCTTCCGCTCCCAAGGGGCGGAAATATTGCGCGTTTTGCCTAATATGCGGCGGGATGTTTACGGACAGGTTATTTATGAACCGTTCCGGCAAATGCGTAGTTGCAGCTTGGTTTGTGTTTCCGTAGTTGATTATCGACGATGCCTGCGCGGAAATCTCCGCCTCCAGTATAAAGTTTAGGAAAAGATAGGCGTTATCCAGGTTTGGTGCCTGCGCCGAGACGACGAAGCTGTCAACAAAGGTGGAGACTCCTTCTTCTGGAAAGACGAAACGCACCGTCGGTACGGCGTTCATCGCGGCGGTGATCTGCGAGCCGTACATAAAGCCGACGGCCGCGTCTCCGGAAATTATGCTCCTGTGTGGAAAATCGGAGTTGAAGGCGATGATGTTCGGCTTTAGGCTCAACAGTTCCACGCGCACGCGCTCAAGTACGGCTGGATCGGTTGTGTTTACGCATTCGCCGAGCATTAGGAGTGTCATACCCATTATATCACGGATATCGTCTAAAAGCACTACTTTTCCGCGCAAATCCTCACGCCATAAACAGCGAAGGCTCACTATAGAGTCAACTAATGCGGAATTATATACAATCAGCGGCGAACCGGTGGAGTAAGGGATGGAGTACAGGTTGTACGGGTCAAAGTAAAGCCCAGTGTACATTACGCAGATATTTGCCATGTTAGGGATCCGCGTATGGTCCAATCTGTGCAGCATTCCGCCAATGTCAATCATTCTGTAAATCATATAATCCGAGCAGAGGATGATGTCGAACTGGTCGCGTCTGTGCTCAAACGCGGCGAACATTTCTTCGTTGGATGAAAAGCTTGCGTATATTACACGTACGCCCGTCCGCAGCTCAAACTCCGCGATGACGGCGGCGGGTACGTAGTCCTCCCAAGTAAAAATAATCAGCACATCGTCGTCACCGCGTCGGCAGGCCGTGGCCAGCAGCAGTGCGGTGAGAAGCAATGCGAAAGAGAATATTTTTCTTGTCAAGGTTCAGCCTCCAAATTTATCTATTCTTTAATCAAATTTGCGAAAACTTCTGTATGAATCAACGCTTAGGTTGTGGAATGTCACGGATGTGATCTCATCATCGTATATGTCGTGATAATCCAATTTCAATGTGCTTTCGTTTAATAAATATACTTCGATGGATTCGTCCGGTATGCTAACTAGCTCTTAATTTTTCTTTGCTACTCATTCTTTTTTACCCTCATCAGAAAAAACCCAACCGCAGCAAATCCAAACATCGCGACGATCATCAGTGCGGATAGGGCATTTACCTCCGGCGTCGTGCCGATCCTCATTAGGGAAAAGAGGCGCACCGGGAAGGTTATGCTGTCCGGCGCGGATAAAAGTGAAGACATGACAACAGAATCAAGTGACATCGCCGCCGATATAAGCGCACCTGTCGTAACAGCTGGCAAGATGCTTGGTAACGTTACGGCGAAGAATGTGCGGCATGCCCCTGCGCCAAGGTCCCGTGCCGCGTCGATTAGCGCTGGGTCTAGTTTTTTAAGGCGTATGCTGACGAAAATATAAATATACGGTATGCAGAATGTGGTGTGTGCAAGAGCGATGGCCAAAATTCCAAAGTTCACGGGCATTGCCGTGAAAAATAGGAGTAAACCCGTACCTAGTATAATTTCCGGCAAAATTAACGGTGTGAAGATCAGTGCGCTTATTGATCGTTTTACAAATTTTCCGCAACGTGCGGCAGCTACAGCTCCAAATGTGCCAAGAACAACGGAAATACAGACGGCAAGCATGGTTACGCGTACGCTGTTTGCCACCGAATCCAACAATCGCCGATTGGCGAAAAGCGTTCGGTACCAGCCTGTAGTAAAGCCGCCCCAAACCGCATCCGTTTCCGAATAATTAAAACTATACACTATTATAACCGCAATCGGCAAGTAAAGCAATAGCATTATCAGAGTTATATAACAATTTCTTGAATTTTTTGCAGTCACCGTATCACCTGCCGTCAACTTGTTTTTTTCGTCTGCTTCGCGGTAGAAATAAAAAAAATGAGACAATAATAACCGAAAAAATAAGCAGTATCATCGCTAAAGCCGCGCCAAAGGGGTGGTTATTGCCGTGCCCGGCCATTTGGCTATGCAGGAGGTTGCCAAGCGTCATTCGCAATCCGCCGCCTATAGTGTCGCTTATGAAGAAAAGCCCTGTAACAGGGATAAAAACCAACGCGAAACCTGCAAGTATGCCGTCTTTGCATAACGGCAAAGTTACTTGCAAAAACGTGCGTATGTGTCCTGCTCCAAGATCACGTGCGGCATCTCGAAGAGTAGGCGCGATACTTTCCGCCGCAACGTATATGGGTAAAATCATAAACGGTAGAAACATGTATACGGTAACGAATACGGTTGCGGGTAAGTTAAACAAATACCGCGTTGTGCCGTCGCTTAATCCAATTAGCATTAAAAACCGGTTTAAAATACCATTTGTCTGGAGAATTATCATCCAGCCGTTTGTTCGGATCAAAGATGACGTCCAAAAAACGAAAAGCGCAAAGAGTATAACCACATTCTGCGATCGCCGCTTCAGTGATGCGACGAAGAACGCAAACGGTGCGCCGATGAGGAACGTGCCGGTGGATGCGAGTGACGCCACAATTAAACTTTCGCGGAAGATGGATAAGATAACCGGATCGAAAATGCGGTTGTAATTGACTGTTGTAAACGCAAATAAAATCCGTCCGTGGTCATCGCGCGATAAAAAGCTGATAACGGCAATAAAAACCAGCGGAACACCGACTAAGGTAATTAAATAGAGAAGTATTGGTAATACGGTTAGAAAGGCTTTTAGTCTATCAAACATAAATTTCCACACAAAACCCATGTTAAATTAATATATTCGATAATGAGGATAGCTGTGAATGGCATATAATGGTTTAAAATAGCTTGAGGTATTTTATGAGGTTTTATTACGGGGAACAGAATGTATTGCGTGCGTTGGATGAAGCGGAGTTTTGGAAGCACCAGGAGGCCGAACATACGGGGGTTATACCGCTTGTATTACCCAACTTAGAATATGATTACAAAGCCGCGCTGGAAGAATACGGCATAGAGTTTAACAAAATGTTGGCGGAGGTTACGAGGTATGTTGAAAGCGCGGTTCGTTCAAAAGGTATTGTTGGGCGTGTGATGAGGATGGAGATGCTGGATTTAATAAAACGGTGTGTTAAGCAAAGTAGCGAGTTTACGGAGTTTTTAGAAGATATGCTGCGTAACAGCTCGGCCGCCCGTGCAAGCGCGCCGTCGCAGGAATTGATAAACCATATGATTAGGGAGTCGAATTATTTTATTGGTATTGGGACGTTGATTATGTCTTAATAAAACAAGCCGCTCTTGGGTATTAAGCAAGGGAGCGGCTTGTTTGAATTGAAAATTGAATTTTGTTATGGCTTTATCTTCTCCAAAACCTCCGGTAAAATCGCCGCCCATGCTTGCGTAACACCGCGTTCTTCAAGTATGCGTACGCAAAACTCGTTTAGCCCGCCAGGTGTCATGTCCAGCGCGAGGTCGCGGAAGCTATTGGCTTCTTCGGCGCGTACGCATAATGCGCCGAAAAATGCGGCGGCGAAGTCCTTTGCTTTTTTGCCATCCATCCCATGCGCTTCGGCAAAGAGTGTAAGGCCGTTAAGCGTTTCGTAAAACGTGGACATAAGTGCGGTTATGGCCTGCATGGTGCGTATTTCGTCCATATTCTTGGCAAAGACAATATTGCCGAGTGGGGTGAGCAGATTGTGCAGCCATCCGCACTCCGGGTACGCGGCGATTGGGCCGATGCGCTTTTCAACGAAGGGTAGCGGCACAACATGGTAGAAACCCTTAACCGCGCCGACGGCTGTCAGGATATCTTCCGGAGGGATGCTGGCCACGAGGTTAATGATCACGTGGTCATCCCTGAACGTCAAAGTGGGTAATGCTATGGCGACGGACGCGGCGTTCATGCTTATTATGATTACGTCCGAATTATCTAAAACTTCTTGGTTAGACAGACATACCCGGCAATTACCGTATTTTTCGGCCAATGCGGCTGATTTTACCACGTTGCGCGGGGAGAGGAAGAAATCGTGCCGGTCATCCAATCCGCAAAATCCTGTAACTACGCAGGTCGCAATTGTGCCAACCCCTAGTATGCCGATCTTCATAAACCAATCTCCACGTGTGCCTTACTGTCAGACGAACGCGTAAACGCCGTCATAACTTCTAAAACATGGTAGGTTAAGTCAACACCGGCGCGCGGTTTGCGGCCGGCGCGTAAGGCGGCGGCCATCTCCGACAGGCCAAGCCCGCGGCAGTTTGCGCTATGTTCGTACATTAATGGCATTTGCAAAAATTCACCCTGTTGTGGGCGGAACAAAAGTACAGGGCCGCCAAAACCGTTTGGATCTGGCACGGTAAGTGTTCCTTCCGTGCCGTAGATTTCAATTATTGGTAAATTATGCGCCCTTACGTCAAACGAGGTAACCATCGTCGCCACCGCGCCGCTTTCAAACGCCATTTGGCCGGTTACGTGCGTGGGCACTTCAACTTCCACAACTGTGCCGTATTTCTCCTTAGACGTAATGGTGCGTGTGGGATGCGCCTTTGTAACCATGCCGCTTACGTTGCGTACGCGACCTAAAAGCTCCACTAGAGCGGTTATGTAGTACGGCCCCATATCTAGCATTGGGCCGCCGCCGAACTGGTAGTAAAAAGCTGGATCCGGGTGCCAATGCTCATGCCCGGGGCATGCCATAAAGGCCGTCGCGGAGACGGGGTGGCCGATAAAGCCGTCGTCTATCAGTTTTTTGCATGTTTGTATACCTGCGCCGAGGAAGGTGTCCGGTGCGCCCGCAATACATACGCCGTTTTTTGCGGCTGCGTCTCGCAGTTTTGTACCCTCATCAAGCGTCGCTCCCAGCGGTTTTTCCGAATAAACGTGCTTGCCGGCGTTTATCGCTGCTACGGTAACGTCGAAATGCTCATACGGGCGGGTAAGATTGAGTACTATGTCTATCTCCGCGTCGGCGAAGATTTCGTGCATGTCCCTATATTTACGTACGTTATACTGCCGGGCCGCGTACTCAGCTTTTTCGTCTACGAGGTCGCAAACGCCGCGCACAGTGATGTTGCCAAACATTTCCGCGATATTCGTCAAATAAATGCCGCTGATCGCACCGCATCCTACGATGCCTATATTTGCTGGTTTCATAAAATCCCCCTAAAACATTTTTGCCGTGTTTATAAACCTGTCCACGGTAAGGTTATTGGCCGCGGCGTATGCTTTGCCGTCTGCCGCCCATAGTAGGCCGCGCCTCATTATCACGGCCGCTTCGGGCGATTTGTCGAAAACGTTGTCATGGTGCCCCAATGCGTTATAGAATACGCGGCCAAGCCCCCAATGCTTCGTCCAAACCACTGGCATGTCAACCGGCTTGTTTGCGCTGTTATAATACGGTACGGCTGGGAAGCGCGTAGTGGCCAGCACCTCAATGGCGGGGTCGATATGTAAGTAATAATGCTCGCTCTTTACGGGGAAATCAGCTATACCTTCTACGATTGGGTTAGAATGCGCGGTGACGTTTACTATATATTCCACACCGTCGCCACCAGGGTGGCTTACCCAGTTTGCGCCGGTGATGAACTGCCACATCACGTCCTCGCGGAATGCGTCGCACATGCCTCCGTGGCAGCCAGCAAGCCCAACACCAGCGCCGACGGCTTTTGCTACGTTTTCACTGCACCCTCCGGGGAGTTTGCCGCCTGTCCAGCACGCCACCAAAAGGTCAAGCTGCATTAATGCATCTGCGTCGGACAAACAATCCAAAGTGTCGGAAATGGTGACGTCGAATCGTTCCTCCGTAAGCATCGCCGCAAACCGCTTGGATACCAAGTCGGGTTGGTGGCCGTCCCAGCCGCCTTGGAAGATTAATGCTTTTTTCATAATTACCTCCGATGTTATACGTATAATTAAACAACCCCCGACGCCGTAAGGATATCGAGGGTTGCTTTAGTATGCCGATGGTGGGACTCGAACCCACATGGTTTCCCGCACGATTTTGAGTCGTGTGCGTATACCAATTCCGCCACATCGGCGTTACTGGGACATTTTAGCAGAAAACCACAGGTTTGTCAATATATTTTTTAGTAATAATGCGTTAAGCTGTGCGGGTGGATACTTCGTTTGGCAACATGAATACGTTCGCGATGTCAATGGAGAAATGCAGGAGGATTACCGGTATCAAGCTGCCTGCGGCTATGTAGAGGTACCCCATACCAACGCCTATTGCCCCGGTCATCACGACGCCGCGTGTGCCTTGATACATATGACAAAGGCCGAATATGGCACCTGAAGCGAAAACGACTGTAATTGGCGCAATGCCGGGGAATATGGCGAAGAAAAGATAAAAGAGGAAGCCTCGGAAGATGATTTCCTCGGTGATACCCGCGGTTGCGGAGACGGCCGTCCACCACAACCGTTCCTTTTTATTGCGCGGCAGCGCCAACGCATTGCCTGAACCGTATTTCTTTACCGTTTTTTGGCCGTAAATTGGTTTTATTATGGGGATAACCATGTGGGTTAGCAATGCGCCGCATAGGATAAAAGTGATGACGGTAGAGCGCATGTTGTCCGTGGGGTTTAACGGGCGAAACCCGATGTCTCGGAAACTGATGTCTGAAATTAAAACTATAGCCAATACTGCAGCTGTTTGGATCCATGCTTTGATTATTGACTTTACATACCTCTTAACTTTAGTGCCGGGAACAGCTGTGGAAACGGCAAGCTTTAACCTGCGTGCTGTTAGGTATGCGCCACTTACCAAATAAGTGACGGATAAAAGTAATAGAATTAAATATAAAGTTGTAATCATTTGGTCAATTCACCATTTCCTCTAATTTTTTTATACATTCTTCCGCCCATTGCAAGTGTGCGTTGGTGTTATAGATACTATAGTCGTGCGTCATCTGCCAAAACATGGCCTCGCCGCCGCTGTCGGGGCGGGCGGCTTTATAAGCGTCGATGGTTTCCTGGTTTGCTTTTACCCGTTCGTCTAAACCGCGAATGCAGCTGTCGCGGAAGGTTTTGAATCGCTCTAACACGACATCCGGTGCGGCCGCGCCGAAAAATACGTGAAGTAGGAATGGGTCGTGGTAGGTCTGAAACATTGGGCCTGGATTATGCATATAATCGTCGAAAACGCCTAATCCGTCTTCCGTGATGCGGTAAACTCTTTTGTTGGGTTTGTTCTCCTGTATTACAGTATGGGAGGTTACCCAGCCCTTTTCTTCCATCCGCTTAAGCTCTCGATAGATTTGGCTGGTAGGGGCGTTCCACATCTGGTTTATGGAAACCTCAAAGAGTTTAGCCAAGCCGTAGCCTGTGTTTTCGCGGTATCTTAGTAATCCAAGTAAGCCATATTGTAAAGATATAATGTCCACCTCCTCATATAGATAACCAGTATTATATATAACTAGATGAATAATGTCAAGTAAATTTTTCGCTTTGATATAAAAAAATTCTTGACATTCATTTATGTAAACGTTATGATTGTTGAAAAATAAGGATTTGAGGAACGATATAATTGGAAAATACTTTCACAATCGATAATATAAAAGTTACGTACAATCCCGGCGAGATGATAGCAGCCGCCGCCAGCCGCGCTGGTGTTATAATACCTACGCTATGCCATGACGAGCGCGTAAAGCCATACGGTGCGTGCGGCATCTGCGTGTTGGAGGAGATAGGTAAGCCGCGTCTCGTGCGTGCCTGTTCATCCGTACCTACGCAGGACGCGCAGTATTTTTCTGATACGGTGCGCGTAAAATTAACACGCCGCACGGTGCTGGAGCTTCTTTTGTCTGATCATAAAGGAGATTGTTTGCCGCCGTGCAAGCTGGCGTGCCCCGCACAGACAGATTGCCGAGGCTATGTTGGGCTTATCGCAAACGGCGAGTACGAAGCCGCCGCCGCGCTTATGCGTGAGAAACTACCGCTGCCACGTTCTTTGGGCCGTGTTTGCCCGCATCCATGTGAGGATGCCTGCAGACGCGAGCTTGTGGAAGAACCCATCAATATCGCGCATTTAAAATATTTTGCGGCAGATATGTTTCCTCCCGTAAAGCCGGAGATACCTGCGGAAACAGGTAAACGCATCGCAGTTATCGGTGGCGGGCCGGGCGGCCTCAGCGCGGCTTATTTTACGAGATTAAAAGGCCATGCCGTTACTCTGTATGATCAAAACCCGGAAATGGGAGGCATGTTGCGTTATGGAATACCGGAGTACCGTTTGCCCCGCAATGTTATTGCCGAAGAATCACAATTTATTGAAGGTTTAGGCGTAAAATTCGTCAACAACGCAAAAATAGGTGATAACTATTCGTTTAAGGAAATTAGGGATAAGCATGACGCGGTTATCGTCGCCATTGGCGCGTGGACTTCAGCCGGATTAAATATACCCGGCGACAGTTTGCCCGGCGTTACCGGTGGGATAGAGTTTTTGCTTGAGGTGGCGAAAGGCAATCCTCCATCATGTAAAGACAAGTGCGTAGCTATAGTAGGCGGCGGAAATACGGCGATGGACGCGGCGCGCACGGCTGTACGCCTTGGCGCAAAAAGCGTAACCGTCGTGTACAGGCGTACACAGAAGGAAATGCCGGCTTTACCCATAGAAATTATGGAAGGTCTTGAGGAATCCGTTGAGTTTAAGTACCTTTCTGCTCCCGTATCTATTGAGGAAAGCGCAGGCGCGCTTAGATTCCACATACAGAAAATGGAGCTTGGGGAGCCGGACGTAAATGGTCGCCGTACACCAATTGCCGTAGAGGGCGCAATGGAAGCGCTTGACGTTGACATGGTTATTGCCGCAATAGGGCAGTCTGTCAATTTTGCGGGGTTTGAGGATGTTGGGTTCGACCTGTCCCGCCGGTCAACGATCTTGGTGGACGAGGTAACGTGCGAGTCGTCAGTTCCCGGTGTGTTTGCCGTGGGCGATGCGGTAAACAAGGGGCCGCATATCGCCGTATCAGCCATAGCGCATGCGGAGCGCGCGGCGCGTGCGGTGGATTTGCATTTGCAGGGTTTCTGCCTGCTCTATAATAAACCTATCCTCGTGGAGCAGGAACTTAGTAAAGATTGTTTCGCGCACGTTAATAAACAGGCGAGACAAAAAATGCCGCACAATATGCCGGAAGAGCGTAAGGTTTCTTTTGTTGAAGTAAACCACGGTTACGGCGCGGAAGATGCACAAAGAGAGGCGGCGCGTTGCTTGGAATGCGGGTGCGACGATTTCTATGAATGCAAGCTGATAAAATACGCAAATGAATATTCGGCGGATGTTAATAAATATAAGGGTGATTCGCACATTGTCAAATCTAAGATAGATGAGCATAAAAATATTGTGAGAAATGAAGGGAAGTGTATCCTTTGCGGTATTTGCGTTCGCGTGTGCGACGAACGGATAGGCATTGCAAGCCTAGGCCTTGCCGGGCGTGGATTTAACACCGCCGCCATACCGGCAATGGGTGGCACACTTAATGAAGCGGGATGTGTAAGCTGCGGGAGTTGCGTATCGCTTTGTCCGACGGGCGCACTCACGGAACGCGCGACGAATAAGTATATTGCCGTGCAGGAAGAGTTTGCCGAAACGATATGCCCTGGCTGTACGCTTGCATGCCCCGTTACGGCGGCAGTATACGGCGGAAAGCTGCGCCGTGTATTACCAAGAGGGGAGAAGACTCTTCTGTGTGAAAAGGGTAAATTCTATTTTACAAGTGATGAGTTCAACACAAACCGTCTTACACATGCGGTTATAAAAGGGGTGCCGTCGGATGTAGGCGCGGCAACGGCTGCGTTGGCGGCGAAAATGCAGGAAGTTTATGGCAAATACGGTGCAGGCAGCATTTGCATCGCGCTCTCGCCGTCGATGACGAGCGGGGATTTTGAATATATAAATAATTATGTAAAGCAGTTTAAGCCGGTCTTGGCCACTTATATGCCGCAAAACCTGCCGAGACTTACTCTGGAGGATATGATAGAGAACCCCGATCTAAAACGTGTACGCTTTTTGGGTGAGGAAAATATAAAAGCAGTTGAGGGTATCGTGTACCTAGACCCGGCGGAACCCATCGGTCGCGGCGTAAAGTTGTTATTCGCCGTTGGGGAGCATCCATGGGAGATAAACTTGGATAATTTGGAGTTTTACGCCATAACGTCGCGTACGCCGTGTGAGGCGGATGTAGTTCTGCCGCTTATCGGCAATCCGATGCTTAAATAAAGGGAAGTCCGTAGAGTAGTTACAAATGCAACCATTCCTCTATTACTAAATAATTTCAAAAACCCCTTGATTCTTCCCTAAGGGAAGGTGTTACAATAGGCGTAACATATTTTTAAAGGAGGATACAAAGTGTCTGAAAAAATAATTGAGGATGTCATCCGCGAAACGCTTATAGGTGATGAACAAAAAAACGCATTGGACTTTGTTTCATATTTAAGGGTAAACGAAATCGAAATACCGCCAAATAAGCCTGGCGGCGATTTTTGGAACGCCGGTTATAAAGGTAGGGGTATCTGCGTCATAAACTTACCAGCGGTCTATGACGATCATAACGGTTTTGACACCTTCATAAACGATTTGCCGCATGCATGGGATAATTTGTCTGATGGAGGGAAGGGCGATGGAGTCGCGGGTTTTCCCGTGCATGAGCGTACCAAGGAAATTATTTGGGCAAATGTACGCCCTCATGACCTAACTTGTCACGGTAAATGCAGCCCGGGAAGCACTAAGATGATTTTCGGAAAGAAATTTGACAATCTTTGTTCCAGTTTTTTAGGTATTTATAGCCCCGATGCTGAAACTGTGGATTGCATGAAGAAAATTGTTGGGGGATTAAAAAGCGATATACTTAAAAATATTCAGAATGCAGAATCCGTAGAAGAAGGTAGGTCATGAACGAGCTTACGAAGATTAAGGATGTGTCAGCGCGGTACGCCATTACCGCGCGTACGCTTCGGTATTATGAAGATATAGGCCTGCTTGTAAGCGTACGCACGCCGGACTATGCCCACCGTATGTACGACGGCGCGGCCATTATGCGCTTGAAGCAAATTCTTATTTTGCGTAAACTTAATATCAGCGTTAAGGATATTAAACGCATCTTCGCTGCCGCAAACACTGAGGTTGTGTTGGAAGTGCTTGATAAAAAAGCCGATGATATCGACGAGGAAGTTGCGCTTCTGCACGAGCTGAAGGCGATTGTGCTGGAATTTATCGCCCAGGTCAAAAAATCGGATTTCCATAACGAAAACGAAGTTAAGCTCTTATATGATAAAGCCAAAGAGATAGAGACACAGTTGGCCGCAGGTTCGGTAGATGCACCAGCCGATGAGCAGTATGCCGCCGCGCGCTTGGCGGAAGTGGCGGAAAAGTTGGATAGCAAGCGTTTTGTACCGCCAATTGCCGTAAATACGTACAAACAGAGGATGAACGGTGCATGGCGGTTTATCGGCAAACGGTACGCAAGTGCCGACGAGGCGTGGGGTAACTGGTCGGAAATATGGGGTTTAAGCGAAAATAATTATTACGAGAATTACTTATTTAAGCAATTGATGATAGATCCTGCAATAATTTACTGCGACGGCAACCCGCAGGATGGAAGCGCTTTAATTGGCTTGATGTATCATAATTCTAACGTTCGGAAAGATTGTGAACCGTACCATTTTGAATATTGGCTTGGTTGCTTTACACCGGCAAATACGCTCGTTCCGGAAGGGTACGATTATGCGGACTTTCCTGAAGCGGACGTAATAACATGTTGGCTTTACGGTAAAAACGAGGATGTGTACGCGCATGAGCCGGTTGCGTTTGATAGGATGTTTGATGAGGGCTTTAAGCCACATGATGATTGGTGGTTTGAACGTTACGTACCGCACCGCGAAATAGCGGACAAGCACGGCTATAAAATCGCGGATATTTGCTTCTTTCAACCAATTAACGAATAAAAGAATAAACATATAAATTCCGGCGCAAAATAAGGCAAATCATTAACATTAATTTATGAGGTGCTTTATGAAAAAATATTTTGCTGCCGGGATTTTTATTGTTTTACTTTTAACGGTAATTACCCATGTTATGGCTGAAACGGAAAAACATACCGAGAAACCGACGGTTGAGGCGCGCGGTGCGATTTTGGTTGATTTAGAGTCCGGACGTATCTTGTGGGGAAAGAATCAAGACGATGAATTAGCCATGGCAAGTACCACGAAAATAATGACAGCGATGCTTTGCCTGGAACTGGGCAATTTAAACGATATTGTAACGGTAAGCCGCCGCGCCGCCGTAGCGCCTCGTGTCAAGATGTACTTGCAAGAGGGTGAAAAGATAAAGCTTGAGCTTCTTCTGTACGCTTTGATGCTTCAAAGTTCCAACGATGCAGCTGTTGCCATTGCCGAGCATATCAGCGGTACGGTGGAAGAGTTTTGCGCGTTGATGACAGCGAAGGCGAAGGAGCTTGGAGCTGAAAATACGGTTTTTGAGACACCGAACGGCTTGGACGCGGGTGACCATCACTCCACCGCGTCGGACCTGGCGATAATAACGCGCTACGCTATGAAGAACGATAAATTCGTTAAGATAATAAACACGCACGAATACAGCGGCCAAAGTTCCCGCCGCGATTATCACATATACAATAAAAACCGCCTATTGTCGGAGTATCGCGGTGCGAACGGAGTAAAGACGGGATTTACGGGTAAAGCCGGATATTGCTTTGTAGGGTCGGCAGAGCGGGACGATTTGTCCCTAATATCCGTTGTCCTCGCCAGCGGCTGGGGTGGGCGAGGCCGTGAGCAGCGCTGGAATGATACGAAGGAAATCCTTAACTACGGCTTCAACAATTACAAAAACGAGACCATAGTTGTGGAAGGCGATACGGCAGGGAACTTGATAGTGGAACGCTCCAAGACGACGAATATAACGCTTGTATTTTCGGAAAAATTGCGCCTGCCGATTACTGAGGAGGAAAAGGGTAACCTGCGTATGGAACGAGACCTTCCGAGTCAGCTTCGCGCGCCGATAACCGCCGGCAACGTCGTCGGCACATGCACCATATACGCGGGTGAAGAAAAGTTGGCGGAAATTGACGTGATAACTACCGCGAATGCGGAGAGGCACGATTTGAAAACATCGATGGAGAAGGTGCTTGCGTCGCTTTTAGAGATATTCACGTCCGGTAAAGTTGACGTAGTGTTGCCGGAATTTTAAGGGTTTATATAAACCACGAAAAGATGTCTGCGCCGCGCTAAATACAAGAAAAATGCGAAAGAGTTATTTTCGTGTGTTTCGTGTATTTTGTGGTTATTTATTAAAATGTCTAAACCCATACTAGCTGCATAAAATGTAATAATATACTTAATACGGCGGTGTTTTTATGCGCAGACGGTTTAGGAGAATCGCTCACATGCGTGTTTTGGCGGGCATTGTGTGCGTATCGATGGGCGTGGGTATGCTTCTTGTGCTGTTTATACCTGCGTGGGGCTTTTTTGCGGCGGCATTTTTGGTTATTATCGGGCTTTGGAATTTGTACATGTGCTGAGAGTAGAATTAATATTGACAAATATTTGAAAGTACGCGGTGAGTAAGGGCGCAGACATGGTATTCTTACAAAAAGCAAATAAAAAAGCCGCAATAACATAATGCAGTTTTTGCGGCTTAGAGATTAATTAACGGTTAAAAGGAAGAAAAAAACCACAAACACATTGTAGGCCTAGGGGATGCGGTTGGAAAATATGGGGATACAATCTCGTGCGTGTTTCCGAAGCTATAAGAAAACCACAATCCAAACAAATACGATGAAATACACTAATTGATACCAAGCAGTACTCTAATAAATTATGGATATCAGTTGTACCCATGTAAAATACGTTATTATTGCCATGAAAACACATCGGCAAAGAATTGTGATCTAGACCCGGGCGGTTTTTTATTAACAGTTCGATTAAAGGACTATTTTTTGATATTAACAACTCATCCCGAATAGATGCGGTGCGAAATGCTTCAAATTCTAAATCAAGTAATATTCCTATGAGCACAGGATCTCCAGAAAAAATCCGATTTGACCATGAAATTGTTCCGCTTACAGCATCAGCAAATATTGTAAACTCGATTACATTTTCATTGCTAGCTATATTTCTGTCAACACCTAATGCGTGCATACTTGGATTTGCGAATATGATTGAAATTAAAGTTACAAGTAAAATAAGTAATTTAATTGTGGTAATAATCTTTAATTTAGCCATGATATGTGCCTCCTGTAATATTTTTGCGGCTTTCCTTACCCGTGTCTATAATACGATAAAATCCGGGTTTCCGATGACCACATCTTATACAAGCCGGAAAAGGTCCAAAACCAAATTCGTGATAAATAGTAAATACATCAGTCATTGACCAAAGTAATAAATCACAAGTAAGGCATCGAGTTTCGGAAACATATACACGTCTCTGGCAAAACTGATCTGTTGGGCCTGATATAGATGGCGGGAGATTTGTTGTTCTCCAACGGTCATGAAAGCAAAATGAAAACGTACCAGAAGTGTCATATTCGGTGTAAAATACAACGTGACTCCATTCGGATTGGTGTTCTAAAACCAAGCCTTCATGTGCTGTTGCAGAATGAACTAAGCCAAACAACATGATTATAGAAACAATCAATGCTGAAAGGAAACGAATTTGTTTGTTTTTCATAATTAAACCTCACTTTCAATTTGTAATGTTGATGATTGCATTACACACAATTGTTAGTTATCAACTTTTCATACGCACCCTTCCTTCCTGTGTATGAGTATTATTTGATTGTATGATAACATGACAATCGATATATGTCAACATTTGTTAATGAATATTTTTTTAGAAGAATTTTTTTATGTACAAATTATATAATATTAAACATCTTACCGCAACTTTTGAGTTGAGTTCAAGATATGGAATCTTTATACACATTAATTGGATTTTTATTGACAAATATTTGAAAGTACGATAAAATTATACCAACGATATTTGTAAAGGTAGGTGGGATTATGCGCGGCAAAGAGATTATTGCCATGCTTCTTGCCGGTGGGCAAGGCAGCCGGCTTGGCATTCTTACAAAGACAAAGGCGAAACCCGCTGTCAGCTACGGCGGCAAGTTTAGGATGATCGACTTCCCCCTTTCAAACTGCATAAATTCCGGTATTGACACGGTCGGAGTGCTTACGCAGTATCAGCCGCTTCTCCTTAACAAGCATATAGGCAACGGCGTGCCGTGGGATCTGGACAGGACAAGCGGAGGCACTGCCATCCTCCAGCCCCATCAAAAAAATGACAATACCGGGGATTGGTACAGCGGCTCGGCAAACGCCGTATGCCAAAACATCAATTTTATAGATGAGTATAACCCCGAGTACGTACTTGTTTTAGGCGGGGACCATATCTATAAGATGGATTATTCCCTTATGCTTGATGCCCACAAACAAAACAATGCGGATGCTACTATCGCTGTTATCGAGGTACCGTGGGATGAGGCATCACGCTATGGCATAATGAATGCTGATGAATCGGGCCGTGTTACGGCTTTTGTGGAGAAGCCGAAAGAGCCGGTCAGCAACCTGGCCTCGATGGGCATTTATATCTTCACTTGGAAATACCTGCGTGAAGCGCTTATTGAATCTGACAAACTACATACGGATTCGGATTTTGGCAAGCATATCATTCCGCTTCTCCTTGAAGGCGGCAAAACGATGTTTGCGTATAAATTTACGGATTATTGGCGTGACGTAGGCACTATAGACAGCTATTTTGAATCTAACATGGAGCTTATTGCCACCGTGCCGCTTTTTAATTTGTATGAGGAACACAAGCGTATTTATACGAACAGCCCGCACCAGCCGCCGCAATACACGGGTGAGAATGCGGACGTGCGCGGCTCGCTTCTTTCGGAAGGGTGCGAGATTTACGGAACGGTAATTAATTCCGTGTTAGGCTATGGCGTTAAAGTGCATAACGGAGCGCGGGTTGTAAACTCCATTGTCATGGAAAACTGTAACATCGGCCGCGACACGGTTATTGAAGATTGCATTTTGGATGAAAACAGCCTTATAGGCGACAATGTAACCATAGGTGTGTCTGTTGGCGATGATGCGCAGGCCGTAAATGAGCTGCGCCCGGATATCTACAATACCGGCATTACAGTTATCGGAGAATATTCCAAAATCCCCGACAATGTCCGTATCGGTAAAAACTGTGTGGTTGAGGGAGTTTCGGTTTACAGTGATTATGACTGTGGGCTTCTTGCAAACGGCAGATCCGTTATAAAACCAGTATTGATGTAGAGGGGGGTATGAAAATGAAAGCTATCGGAATCGTTTTGACCGGCGGCAATAATGAACGCTTAGGCGACCTAACCAGCGTCCGTGCTGCGTCGGCTTTACCTATGGGTTCGTGCTACAGGGTTATAGATTTCCCAATCAGCAATATGGCTAATTCCGGCATCAATAAAATCGCCGTTATCACCCAATATAACAGCCGTTCCCTGCATGACCATCTAAGTTCGGAAAAATGGTGGGATTTGGGGCGTAAGCATGGCGGCCTGTTCGTATTCACGCCGTTTCAATCTAACGATAATAACCTCTGGTACAGGGGAACGGCGGATTCCATCTACCAAAACATAGCGTTTTTGAAACGTTCTAAAGAAGAGTTGGTGGTTATCGCATCAGGTAACTGTGTTTATAAAATGGATTTTAAAAAGTTAATTGAGCATCATATGGAAAAAGGCGCGGACATAACGATCGCCGCCAAAAATATAGCTGGTACGGATATAAACCCATGTGAGTTTGGCGTGCTTACGCTGGATGAAAACGGCATAGTGGCAGATTTTGAGGAGAAGCCGTTTGAAACGGAAAGCCGCATCATATCCATGGGGATTTATGTTATATCTAGGCTTTTACTGATAGAGCTACTTGAAAAGGCAATAGCAGATGATCGGTTTGAGCTTGTGACGGGTATTTTGATACACTATCGCAAAAAATATAGGATGTCTGCGTTTATGTTTGACGGGTATTGGTCGGCGATAAATAGCGTGGATGCGTATTATAACACGAATATGGATTTTTTGCGCCACGATGTGCGTAAGACGCTTGTGCATACGTTTCCGCATATCGAGTCCAAACCGAAGGACGAGCCGCCCGCAAAGTTCAACCACCACAGCGAATCTAGGAACTGCCTCGTCGGCAGCGGCACGATTTTAAACGGTAAGGTCGTAAATAGCGTTATCTTCCGCAAGGTGTTCACTTGGGAAAATTCATATATCAATAATTCTATTATTATGGAAGGTTGCCAAATTGCCAGCGGTTGCGTTGTAGAGCATGCGATTCTCGATAAAGATGTTATGGTTACAGCCGGTAGGCATGTGTGCGGCACACCAGGTAAACCGGTGATTGTAAGGAAAGAGACTGTTATCTAATGGCGTTGGAAAACTACTACAACAGTTACAATGAAGATGGTCGGCTTGCATCTAGGCATGGGCAGGTCGAGTTTTTGACGACCATGCGGTACATTGAAAGATATCTAACACCGGGAGTGAAGGTGCTGGAAATTGGTGCGGGGTCAGGGCGTTACAGCCGTGCAATTGCCGATTTGGGTTACGATGTGGCCGCAGTGGAGCTTGTTGAAAGTAATATTGAGGTTTTTAAGTCGCGTCTAAAACCGGAGCAGAGAATCAGTGTTGCGCAGGGTAACGCATTGGATCTATCTATGTTTGCGGATGCTTGCTTTGACATGACGCTGGTGCTTGGGCCGATGTATCATATGTATACGGAAGACGACAAAGCCCTTGTTATATCCGAGGCACTCCGCGTTACGAAGCCTGGCGGCGTGCTGTTCGTTGCGTATTGCCATAGCGACGCAAGCATTGTTCATTCCGGGTTTGCCTTAAAGAGCTTTGATGTGCTGGACTATATGGAGCGCGGCAAAATTAACCCGGATACATTTGAGACGTTTAGTGAACCGGCAGATATTTTTGAGTTGATACGCAAAGAGGACATTGACCGTCTGATGAGCCGTTTTGATGTGGAACGCCTGCATTACATAGCGACGGATTTGTTTTCAAGGTATATAATGGATGCGCTTAAGGAAATGATTAATGAGGAGTACGGGTTGTACCTGCGTTATCACTTCGCCGTGTGCGAAAGGGCGGATATGGTTGGCATTACGCACCATAGCTTAGATGTTTTCCGCAAAAATTAAAAATATTAAACGTATGGCGTCGCGCGCGGGTGCTTTGTTTTTGGAGCTTATTTACCCCGCGCGTTGTTGCTTGTGCAACGATGTGCGGGCGTACGTGTCTAAAGAACGTATATGTAATGCCTGCAGGGTTGATTTGGGGACGCTTGCGGCACCGCGGTGTGACATGCTGCCGACGGTGTATAGCGCGTTGTCGCGTGTATATGCGGCATACGAATATAAAGGCAACATACGAGACCTTGTGTGGCGGTTTAAGTTTGAGGGAGTTAAGGAAATAGCGGACGGAATGGCGGAGCTGATTAAAATAGCGGCATGGCCGCCGTCGTTTGTGCGTGATGTAGGAGAGGCTGATTACTTTATCCCCATACCACTACATAAAAGCCGTATGAAGGATCGTGGATTTAACCAAAGTGAGGTTTTGGCGGATAAATTGGCTGAAATTTATGGCATAACTTGCATGGATGCCTTATCTCGCGTAAAGAAGACAACGCCGATGTACGGACTGACGCGCACAGAGCGGCTTGAAAACGTGCGCGGCGTTTTCGATGTGAATGAAAAGTATGTAGGGTTATTGAAGAGCAAAACCGTCGTTTTGATTGACGATATATACACAACAGGCGTTACTGCCGAGGAATGTGCGCATACGTTGGTTCGACATGGTGTGAATAGGGTGTATCTGCTGGCTTTTTCTATCGTAACAGAAATGGGGGGTAATACATGAATTGTAAAATTATTAGAAGAGAGCATATTTTTAAAACGGAAACATTTTTTCCGCAGTGCCATGCTTCAACGGTGGAGATGATGCCATGCGGCGGAGTTGCGGCGGCATGGTTTGCAGGCAGCCATGAAAAGGCGGCGGATGTTGCTATATGGTTTTCCGTATTGGCGGACATAAAAAACGGCCGCTGGTCTGTCCCGCGCAAAATAGCGGAGCATCCAGGCGTGCCATGTTGGAATCCTGTGTTATTCGTGAACGCGGAAGAGCTTATAATTTATTATAAAGTAGGGCATGAAATTACGGAATGGTGTACATATACTACAACATCAAGTGACGGCGGAGCTACGTGGACGGCGGCAAGCGAACTTGTGCCGGGTGATGCCAGTGGCGGCAGGGGGCCGGTAAAAAATAAAAACCTGCGCCTTAAAAACGGCATAATCTTAGCACCGACGTCGGTCGAGAAACCGTTGTGGGAATGCTTTGTTGATATATCTCGCGATGATGGCAAAACTTGGGTAAAATCCGCAACCGTGCCGCGCAAGCATAATGAGTTTACGGGTACGGGCATTATCCAACCTACGCTTTGGGAAGGTAAGGGGGGGTTAACCCACATGCTGATGAGGAGTAGTGAAGGGTGTATTTATCAAAGCTACTCTGCCGATTTTGGAGGGACATGGAGTGTGGCTGAAAGGACGGAACTGCCGAATAATAATTGCGGTATTGATGCAATAAAACTCGCTGATGGGCGCGTTGTGCTTGCGTATAATGCCGTGGCCGGTAACTGGGCGGCGCGATCGCCTATCGCGCTTATTATTTCGGAGGATGACGGCAGGACATGGGGTGAGCCTATCGTACTTGAGCATACTCCGTGCGATCCTAAGATAAATATTGAGGATACGGAGTTTTCGTACCCAGCAATTGTTGCACGAGATAATGAAGTTTTTATTACATACACATGGAAAAGGCGGACGATTGCATTTTGGTGTATTGAAATTTGTTGAGGGGCGTTGGCTTAAATATTTGTTACGCTGAAGCCGTACCACCCCGTCTGCGCCAAAGGCAGGCGCAGCCACCCCTCCGATGGAGGGGAATTTTTTATGTTTCCGTAACTTAAAGAGCATATTTGTTTTAATTTATCGTTTTTTGTTCATATAGCTCAAGATAACCACGTTTGTTATGGCATATCTCAGCCCATTTCATAATGGCACCTAAAACAAAAACTGGATCATATACCGATTCGCCTAATTTCTTTCCGAAATGACGAAAAGCAATGGCACCTACAACAGTATCTAATTCACATCCTGGTTGCCCTAGTTTATAATTACGTCCATTACCTTTTTTTGCTTTACCGCCATTTTCATGCAATAAGCCATAAATTATATCAAATACCTTTAAAACAATAAAGGTCTTTAGGATGTTTATCTGTTTTAAAAGCTTTTTTGTCATCAGATAAAGTTATATCGAAGGGTTTGCCGTTTAACATGTGGACTGTGGCTATTCCGCCTGCTTTTATTAGCTTATCACGGATAATATCAGATGCTTTTATGTAGTGCACATTAACGAGTATTTATAACACCGCCTTTTTCAATATAATTGAAATTGAAAACTACCCGCCAACCCTAATCGTCACCTGCATACCTTGTGGCACGCGTTGCCACGGGCTGGGTGATTGGCTGTTTACATGGTTTATATCCTCGTCGCGCATGTTGTTTTGGCTGAAAACGATATGCGGGATAAAACCGGCTTCCGATACGGCTATACGAGCCTGTCGGAGCGACATGCCATCTAAGTCCGGTACGGCGGCAAGTGTTGCATCATCGCTGTTTTCCACAAACAGGAATACGGAACCGCTGGTTGTAATCGTAGTACCGGGTAGGGGGAATTGCGCCGCTACAATGTCGCCGTTGCCGATAAGCTCAAACGGAACGCCTTGGTTGTTAAGTATAGCCGCAGCTTCGTTTACGCGCATGTTTGAAAAATCCCTAACAGGTACAGTATTTGCCGCGGTTTGAGCCTGATCTGTGGACGGTATGCGTCGGTAGTTAATAATGTTGGAGACAAGTTCCGTGAACATATACCTAGCGGGTGCGGTTGTGCCGTCACCTGTGTCGTATATTGTTACCAAGACAACGTATTGAGGGTTTTCCGCGGGGAAATAACCTACGAAGGCTGTGGCTACGTAATGGTCTGGCGATTCGCGCAGGCCTTGGTCAGCCGTACCGGATTTGCCGCCGATGTTGTGGCCGGGCAAGCGTGCAAGACGTGCCGTGCCGGTAACGAATGTTTCCACCATTGCGTCGCGCAGCCAGTCAGACACCTCCGCCGAAAGGACTTGGCGCTGTATGAGGGGCTGATGTTCTTGTACGACGCGGTTGTTTTGGTCTATTACATGTGAAACGACGAAGGGCTGCATTAGATAGCCGCCGTTTATAAGCGATGAAAATGCGGTTATGGCTTGTATCGGCGTTATCCTTAACGTTTGTCCGAAGCTGGATGCCGCAAGTTCGGACGGGCGCATGTTTGGTCCGTGCTGGAGCCCCGCCGCGCTTGCCTCCGCGGGTAGGTCTATACCCGTGCGCTGGCCGAAACCGAAGTAGCGCTGGAATTGATAGAAAAGCGGCCCACCCATTTGCTCCGCAATAAGCATCAGCGCAACGTTGCATGAGTAGGCGTTGGCTTGGCGCACGTCGACGCGGCCGTGGCCGACGCGGCGGTGGCAGTTCATGCGGAAGCCATCGCGATAGAGAAAGCCGTTGCAGACGAACGTGTCGTTGAAGTCGATAACACCTGCCTCTAACGCGGCTGCGATAACGAATGGTTTAAATATCGATCCTGGTTCAAACGTGTGCGTTATATTAAAATTTTGCCAAATAGACTCAAAGTTCGACGCAAGTGTCGCGTTATCTAAATCCGCCCACTGGGCAGCTAAGTGTGTGCTTGTTAAGTACGCTGGGTTCATTGCGTGGTTTAAGTCAAAGGAAGGGTAGGTGGCCATAGCTACGATCGCGCCGGTCCATGGGTTCATCACGATTGCAATTGTGTGGCGCGCATTGTGCGCGTTGCCGTATTTTGCGGCAACTTCCTCCGCTATTTGCTGTATAACGAGGTCTAATGTCGTAACGATTGTGTGTCCTTGTTGCGCCTCAACGCGCTCCGTTATAATACCAAGCCCGCCTGGATCGTAGATCCTGAATAAACGCCCAGGTACGCCGGACAGTTCGCGGTTAAACCTAGATTCAAGCCCTCTTATCGAGTCACCCCATTCAAATCCTATAATCTGAGGTGCGATATTGCCGTATAGATACGTTCGTTGGCTGGTTTCCTGTAGGTGGACGTGGCGTATGGGGCCGCGCGGGTCGTTGTCAGTCCTGCGTACCGTTCTTGCGGCTTGAAGCTCCATGGCCGTCTCAAGTGATACGTAACGGGCAAAGATCCGGTGGTGCGTGTCAAAAACGGGTCGCCCGTCTTCGCGCAGAGCGAGGTGCGGCCACAATTCTTCCGTGGGTATGCCTAATATTTCAGACACGCGGGATATTATGTCCGCCTGTTGCTCTTGCGTCATGCCGACTAAGTGCCGTACATCCATGAAGACATGGTATTTTATGGTGGAGAAGGCAAGTACTTGGTGGTTACGGTCTAAAATCGTACCTCTGTTCGGCATTACGGATGCTTCCGTACCTGGTGGGCGGCGGCGTACAAGCTGGCCGATGCTTAGGCGCGTAAACTCGTCGCCGTGGGTATCGATTAAAGCCCAAATTTGAATGGCTAAAAACGAGAGAGCAAAAACGCCTAAAAGAGTAAAGGCGATGAGTTTGTTTCTCATCGACCTTGTAATGTGCTTATTAAATTTACTTTTCTTCACAGTTAACCCTCCGATCTTATAAAGCCGCGGAACATGCGTATAATGTTTTGCCATAAACTGCTTTCTTGTTCCGTTTGCCAACCGAGATCATGTCGTGTCGTAAAGTCTCCTGCAATTTCAGGTATTAGGATAATTTGATGCGACGCAGGTAAAGCCATTCCAAGTACCTGTGTGGCAAAGCTCTCTATCTCCACTAAATCATGAGAAGCGTTTATTTCGCCGCGAAGAGCGATATTGTCCCGCGTTAAGCGAGTTAGTGAGTTTTGAAGTTCATTAAATTCGCGCTGCATACTGGATACGTGATAGCTGGCAAAAACGGCAAGTAAAAGCAGTGATAGGATGAAAAGTGCGCCTACTGACCGTATTATAATGACTGAAAACGGCAAGGCAATAACAGTTTTAGATACGGCGTTAGGCTCCGGCATGGCGTTAATAGATGTTTTTTTTACTGCGTTGCCGCGTATTGCCGGTTTTGCTTGGCTTAGCGGCATCTGTGCATATGTGGAACGGGGACTGTTCTTCGAAATTGACGGCGCGGGAATAGATGCGCCACCCAGGTAACGTAAATAAGCGTCATCATATTTTTGTTGTCTGGCGGCTTGTGCCATGATATCCCCCTTGTTTATCAGAGCTTTTCAATAACCCGGAGCTTGGAGCTTCGTGCGCGCGTGTTATCGCTTATTTCATTATCTGTGGGTATAATCGGTTTTCTTGTGATAAGCTTAACTATAGGTTCTTTACCACATACGCAGTATGGTAACGTTTTCGGGCATTTGCATGGATCAGCAAGTTCTGCGAAAGTGTTTTTAACGATCCTGTCTTCTAATGAATGGAATGTTATGACACAAAACCGCCCGGACGGAAACAGTTTTGACACAATATTCTGTAAGCTAATGGATAAATCCTTCAGCTCGTTATTTACCTCAATGCGTATGGCTTGAAACGTGCGCGTCGCCGGGTGCTTGTGCGCTTCGTGCAGGCGGCGCGGTATTGCTTTCTCTACGAGATCGGCAAGCTCCGTCGTTTCGCTGAACGGTTTAATGTTCCTTTGGGTTACGATGTTTGCGGCAATGCGCCCGGCAAAGCGTTCCTCGCCGTAATCCGAAATTATCTGCCTAAGATTTATTTCTGAGTATGTGTTTACCACATCGGCGGCGGATAACCCGGAACTGGCATCCATACGCATGTCAAGCCTTCCGGCGTGAAGAAAGGAAAACCCTCTGTCCGGGTTATCCAACTGGTAAGATGATACGCCGAGATCCAGCAGAACTCCGTTTAAGCCGTCAATGTCAAGGGTTTCTAAAACTTGTATGATATTATTATAATTGTTATGGACAAACTGAACGTTCGTAAAACTTTGTAAAACATTTTTAGCGGCGTTTATCGCTTCTATGTCTCTGTCAACGCATATGAGGCGGCCTTTAGCTGATAAGTGCTCTGCGAGAAGGTGTGAATGGCCGCCGCCGCCACACGTGCCGTCCAAAAAAATACCGTCGGGTGTGTGTGCTACGGCTAAATTCTCAATAACTTCATTGGGTAATACGGGTAGATGTTTAAATTTCATATTATATTTTTAACTGTGCGATACTCATGCTTTGCCTTATATCGTCTTCAAGCGAGTCTTCACTCATATAAATTTCATAATTTTGTTTGTTCCATACCTCTATGCGTCGGCCCGTGCCGACGGTTACAATTTCCTTCGTGATATCCGCGTATTGGCGCAGGGATTGTGGTATAAGTACGCGGCCCTGCTCGTCGCATTCACCCTCGCTAGCCGCGCCGAAAAAGAAACGGACGAAGCGACGGGCGGCTGGGTCTGTCATCGGCAGCTCTTCTGCTTTTTGTTCAAGTATCTGCCACTCTTCCATGGTAAAAATAAAAAGGCATTTATCCAGGCCTTTTGTGATGATAAATTGGTTGGAAAGCGCATCGCGAAAACGCGCGGGCACTATCATCCGCCCTTTTGCGTCTACATTATGGAAATGCTCAGACCTAAACAATCTTATCTCACCTTTTCTTTTTAAGGGGTACCCTAATGTTAAAGGAGTACCCCCGTTACAAAGAAGGAGCAATTTTGAGTATGGACATTCCACTGAACATACCCTAAAATCCACTTTCCACCACTTTGAGATAATTATACATGTTATTGAAAAAATAATCAAGGGGTTTTGCAAAAAAAAATGAACTCCGAAGAATTCATTTTTAAATGGCACAATACTTATGGTAATTAATAACGTATTTTTTATAATTCCTTGCCTCGTAACGTAGCGGTTTTATTAATAAAGTCCATATAAATCAACGTTTCGTGGTGGTTGATGTTTATAATGCCGCTTGTGAGGCGTACGGCTAGGTATACGCAGTTTTCGTTGCTTTCGTCGTTTGCGTCATCGTACCAAGTGAAAGCCTTGCGTAACTTATCGCGCAGTTCTGCGTTTTCCGGCTTCATGCACCAGCCCAAGTTTTCGCCGGTCGCATTCGCGTTGAACCATGCGAAGTTTACGGCGATGGCAACCTCGTTATTCGCCGCAATTTGCTTCATCTTATTTGACGCACCCCAAGTAACGCAATAGAATACGCCGTCTTCATAAAATGCATCGATATCACGGGTGGCTGGGCGCGGCTGGCCGTTTGCACCAAGTTCCAAAGCAATGGTGGACAACCCCATTACATTGTCTTTGCTGTTTCCAAATTTTTCCTCAAGAATCTCCATTCCCTTGTCAAAATAATTCATTAGATACCTCCAATATTTATCGTTCCGTGAACGGAATCCACATTTCCATATATGCATGGCTAAATGTTTGGTTGTTGTAGTAAATTTCCGGGAAGAAGCCGTCGGCACGTAGGCCATGGTCTTTTAACCAAAACCGCGTAAACTTCATCATTTTACCTAATGACGAAATGAGTTCTGCGAAGTTTTCCGCTTCGTATCCACAAACAATGTAAGGTCTTGCGGGTAGCTGCCAGTTAGCGAAGTGATTGCTGTTTTCAGCCGCGTCAACCTCAACACCTACGAAATATGTTGAATATCCATCCGGCGCACCGCCGTGGAACGAAACACCCACGTGCCTGGCGTTTGGATCGTGCGGTATTTTATCTTTAACCGCGAAGAATCTGTCCCAAATTTCGGCAGGTTTGGACACCCCTGGCCGCTCGCCCAGCATCTTACCAGGCACAAATTGCCATAAATCCTGCACGCCAAGGAAATGGATTGGTTTGTCAAGAATGCGGCGGTTATATTCCAATACAATACCTTCGGTAACCAACGGGACGCCTTCGTCAACCATCACATAATTCAACAGTAGGTTTGGTTTATCAAAATAATTTAAGCCGATTGGGTTTGCGCGGTACTCAGCAGGGGAGAAGCCGTAAACTTCTTTAAAGGCACGTGAAAACGTTTCGCGGCCGCCGAATCCGAGATTGACGGCGATGTCGATAATATAAGTATCATTGCTTCGTAATATTTCGGCGGCATGTGCTAAACGGCGCAGCTTTATATATTCGCGTACGGGTTTATGCACCAGCCTCGTAAACAGCCGTTGAAAATAAAACACGGACAGTGCGGCAATGTCGGCCAGCGTATTGACGGATATGTCGTCAATGATATTATCCTCAATATATTCCAAGGTTTTTTGGATGGATTCCCATGCGTGCATTTTATCCTCATTGTGATTGCGTTGTTTTATGACATAATAACATAAAATAACACATTATGCGTGACTGTGTCTGCCTTTTATTCCGCAGTCATCAACCACCAGCGGATACCGAATTTATCTTCCAAAAATACGAAAGATTTGGAGTATGACGCACTGGAAAACGGCTCAATTATAGTTGCGTTTTCGCTCATAATATCATATGCAGCTTTAACTTCGTTAGGCGTGGCAAACTCGGCGCACAAGCATACTTCGCTCTGCCGCAATTCCATACCATCGCTTAGTTTGTCGCTGCTGTCATCGCACATCATGATTATATTTTTGCCGATTTTGAGTTGCGCGTGGTAAATATAATGTTTTTTCGATTCATCTTGGCACTTTGGATCCTTCGTATCGGAATAATGTGATTTGAAAGTGATTTTTGCGTTAAGTGCTTTTGTATATAGAGCGATAGCCTCGCCGCATGTGCCGCTAAAGGTTAGAAATGGTGATACCTTTGTCATTTTATGTCCTATCTATACGCTTGGTTAATGCGTAAACGCAAAACATTGAATGTTTTGGCAGTTATTGAAGCCCTGATTTCTTCCATTAAGGAATTATAGAAGTACAAATTGTGCAAAACGCAAAGCCGCAGTGCGAGCATCTCGCCCGCCTTAAATAAATGACGTATATATGCCCTTGAATAAGTAAGGCAGGCCGGGCATGCGCAAGCTTCATCAATCGGCTTGTCATCTTTCTCAAATTGCTTGTTTAGCATATTTAATTTGCCATGCCACGTAAAAACATGCCCGTGGCGGCCGTTTCTGGCGGGCATAACGCAGTCAAAAAAATCTATCCCGCGTGCCACAGCTTCTACAATATTAACTGGGGTGCCGACACCCATAAGGTACGTTGGTTTATTGCGGGGTAAATGCGGTACGGTTGCGTCAAGGATAGAGTACATATCTTCATGCGTTTCGCCTACGGCAAGGCCGCCGATTGCGTAGCCGGGTAGGTTCATATCCGTAAGGGCTTTGGCGTGGTTAATGCGTATATCCTTAAAAAGGCCGCCTTGGTTGATGGCAAAAAGCATTTGGTTTTCGTTGTTTATTTGACTTAGGGTATTTAACCTTCGCAGCTCGTCACGGCACCGTTCCAGCCAGCGCGTGGTACGGCTTACGGAGGTTTCAACGTACGCCCGTTCGGATTTAGAGGGGATGCATTCATCAAAAGCCATGATGATATCTGAGCCAAGGTTGGCTTGAATCTGCATACTTTCTTCCGGCCCCATAAAAATGCGCCGCCCGTCCAAGTGGGAGGCGAAAGTCACGCCTTCTTCCGTAATCTTGCGTAAACCGGACAAAGAAAAGACCTGGAACCCGCCCGAGTCCGTAAGGATAGGGCCGCTCCAAGCCATGAATTTGTGAAGGCCGCCCATGTCGCGGACAAGCCCGTCACCAGGGCGCAAGTGAAGATGGTACGTGTTCGCAAGTACCACGTCGCATTTTACTGCACACAAATCCACGGACGAAACAGCACCCTTAATGGCTGCTTGCGTAGCTACATTCATAAACACAGGTGTTTTAATAGTTCCGTGTGCAGTTTGTAGCTCGGCGGCCTTGGCGGCTTCGTCCGTGGCTAAAATTTTGTAGTTAAAATTCACAAAACTTTATGCGATTTGGTATTTTTTCTTAAACTTCTCTACGCGTCCGCCCGCTTCAAGTAAGAGCTTTTGGCTGCCTGTGTAGAATGGGTGGCATTTGGAGCATACCTCAACGCGGATTTCTTTGTTGGTAGAGCCTGTTTCGTATGATACGCCGCAAGCACAGCTAACTTTGGCTTGTTGGTATTTGGGATGGAGATCTTTTTTCATTACGTACACCTCATATTATTTATATATTTAACAATTTCTTTTCTGCAAAGCTAAGTATCTTATTGCCACCGACTATGAAATGGTCTATTAAAGCAACGTCGATTTTTTCCAATAATTGGCGGATAAAGTTCGTTATCTTAACATCGCTGGCGGATGGCGTAAGCGACCCGGCAGGGTGGTTATGCGTCAGCACAACAGCCGTTGCGCCGTGCTGTATAACCTTTTCTAAAACAATTCGTGGATAAATCGGCGCTTTGTTGATTGTACCGCGCGCTATTTCCACAGGGTGAATTAGTTTGTTTTTAGAATCCATGCATAGCATGTATAAAACCTCAACGGTTTCACCTAAAAACAATGATTTAACGTATTCGCTGCATTCTTTTGAATCGCTTAAATCAGGTGTTTTACCCCATTTGGAAAGCTCACACCGCCTGCTAATCGGCAAAACAAGGCTGATGAGAACCGCCGTGTTTATGGACAAATTGCATTTTTGGGCGATAATTTCCGGGCGTGCCTCGCACAAGGCGTGAAGCGACCCAAATTCGCGGATAAGCTTATGTGCAAGCGGATTCGTATCACTGCGCTTGATGGCATAATAGAGCAGAAGCTCAAGCGCTTCATGATCTGCAAGCACGTCCAAACCTCCGCGCAAGAACTTTTCCCTCATGCGTTCCCTATGCCCGGCGTGGATGTTTTCATCAGTCTTAAGGCTAACCTTGTCGCTCATCTAATTATTATATACTATTTTCAAGAAAAATCAAGGGTTTTATGAAATTTTCATATGATTATTCATTCAGCATAAAAAGCGTTTTCAATATGATTAACCTCAAAAAATTCTCTTCCAAAAATATCCAATACATCGAAACGTATTGATCTATAAATCGGCGTAAATTTTGCCAAGTAATACGTCGCCGTCCGTATAATCCGCTGCTGTTTAGCTTTGGTGACGGACAATGCGCCGATACCCTTACTAACGGTGGTGCGCAGCTTCACTTCGGCGAAGACGAGAACGCCGTCTTTAGAGGCGATAATGTCAACCTCGCCGTAATTGCATTTGAAACGCGATGCGAGGATGGTGTAACCCTTGGTTTTAAGGTATCCTCCGGCTATGTTTTCTCCATATATGCCTTTGTTGTTATATGATTCCTTCATTATTGTATGTCAAGCGGTGTTACAAACGAAAAATGACTGCCGTAAATACCGCGCTGCCCGCCGACGGGGATTTTGAGCGAACCTACTCCGCGTTCGTTAAAACGCAAACCTGTCATGCTTAGGTGCAATGAATTCATGCGATTTATACTTCCGGTGCTGCCCCAATCAAAGGGTATGGCACCGGCCGGTGTTAGGTCAACAACCAGCATATGGCCGTTTTCAACCCAAATATCGGCGATACGGATGCCTGTATGCAGGTACATATAATGGATAACATCAGACTTCCAGTTATCCGCGGTGATGGTTTCGGTAATCATTTCAAATTCGTTCCAGTCGCTGTAGTTGTAGATAAGCATGTTAAAATCGCCCAACGAACGAAACCATTCGTCTGTTTCCCATTGCCACCAGGATCGGGCGGCGTCAAGTTGCCCGGGGCCGCTAAGTGGGCCTAAACGGTATTCAAGCAACCGCCAAGCGTATTCGGTATCATTCATTATATCTACATGAAAAATCAGATGGACGTCCATATCAATGCTACCAATACAACGGGTTACAGCGTCAACAGTCATGAAAAAGCCAAAAAGCGTTACTTCTTTTCTCAATAATTCAACGCCCAAGAAATCAGCCGCATTTGCGATAGCCTCGGTTAGGCTTGCCTCCATAATCACGTTGTGTGAATCGTCATCACGGGCGGTGCAGGCAGACAGAGCGCTCGAAAAACCTAATATACATAATAGAATCAAAAATTTTCTAAGCATCTGTCTGCCTCCAATTTATTCCAGTTTACAGTGGTGCCTGACGAATATAGTTCGCCCTTGGTGCCTGACGAATATAGTTCGCCCTTGATGCCTGACGAATATAGTTCGCCCTTGATGCCTGGCGAACACAGTTCGCCCCTACTAAGCGAAAGCTTTTGCGATTTTTGCGCAAGCATCGTCGATTTGTTCATATGTGATGACGATTGGTGGGGCGAAACGTATCGTCGTTTCGTGCGTTTCCTTTGCGAGAACGCCGCTGGAAATTAACTTTTTAACGTACGGTGCGGCGTCGCAGTTAAACTCTACGCCGATAAGCAGGCCGCGACCGCGTACTTCAATGATTTTTGGGTTTTTGGCTTTCATATCATTGAGTTTGCTCATGAAATACGCGCCTTTTTCTTTGGCTTGTTTGGCAAATTCGTCACGCTGCATTATTTCCATCGTTTTGATAGCGACGGCGCAGGCAAGCGGGTTGCCGCCAAATGTGGAGCCGTGCGAACCGGGGGTGAAGACGCTTAGGATATCTTCGTTTGCGACGACGGCGGAGATAGGCATGATGCCTGCGCCAAGCGCTTTGCCGAAGATGTAGACGTCTGGTTCAAATCCTTCGTGCTGGCAGGCGAAAATATCCCCCGTACGCGCGAAACCTGTTTGTACCTCGTCCGCAATAAATAGGACATTATGCTTTTTGCATACCGCGTAGGCCTTTTTCATGAACCCTTCAGGTGGGCAGATAACGCCGGCCTCACCTTGGATCGGTTCCATAAGGAAGCCGACGGTGTTTGGCGTAATCGCCGCCTCAAGTGCAGCCAAATCGCCGTATGGCACAACAACGAAACCTGGCGTAAATGGGCCGTAGCCTTTTTTTGCCACTTCGTCGGTAGAGAAGGAAATGATTGTCGTGGTACGGCCGTGGAAGTTTTCGCTGCACACGATAATTTCCTGCTTGCCATCCTCAACGCCTTTGATGAAGTTGCCCCAACGGCGCGCGGTTTTGATGGCCGTTTCGACGGCTTCCGCGCCCGTGTTCATTGGCAGGGCCATGGTTTTACCCGTTAGCTTACAAATCGCTTCGAGGAAATCACCTAAGATGTTATTGTAAAACGCACGGGAGGAGAGGGTTACTCCGTCCAACTGGTCTTTCGCAGCTTGGATAATTTCTGGGTGGCGGTGGCCGAAGTTGAGTGCGGAGTACGCGCTAAGCATATCATAAAACTCTTCGCCTTCTGGGTTTTTAACCATAACGCCTTCGCCCCAAGCGAAAACAACTTCTTTCGGCTTATAGTTATGAGCGCCGAACTTTTCTGTCTTGTCAATTACTTGCTTTGATGATGACATGGAATTTACCTCTTTCTTAGTTTTCTTCAAATAAAAGGGGGCTGAACAACCCCGTTTGCATATATGTAATTAATTGTTTATTAACTTTAGGTACAAGGTTGATATCATTTAACTCCCCAATCGAGACCCATTTTGGTACGGATATAAGTTTTGGGTCATCTGGGTTTATATCCGGTATAGTCGGTTTTTTTAAGGTTTTATCGCCGTCTACAACGCATTTAATATACAGGCTCATGTGGTTGTCGTGTCCGTATTCGCATTTTTCGTGCTTTGGCACAAAATCCAATACAAACACCAGTTCATCCGCCGTAACGGTTAGGCCTGTTTCCTCCATTACTTCCCTAACAACAGCTTGTTTAACGGTTTCGCCTTTTTCTATACCGCCGCCGGGGATGTTGTAGTAAACGCCTTCACCAAAACAATTTAACAATATCTTATCATCATGAATTATAACGCCCCTGGCACTTACTCTGATCTTAAAGCAATCTCTAAACATATTTTCCTCTTTATATAACACAAAACGCACTTCACACATACAATAGAGCAAAGCACTTTTGGAGGTATACCAAAAAATGGCTACTTTTGAATTAAACAATAATATTTTAGGAGCATCCGGCAGAAACCATAGTCATGGAGAACGGTTTGAAAACCGCACAACCGCGCCTATATCAACCACACCGGAGGCAGTTGCGGAAGAACTTGCTTGCCACTGCGGAAACAGCGTTTGCGCGTGTGCCGGCATACCAAGGCCGCTGCCGCCAGTAAAGCAGGAAAGCATTTTTACCCCGAAAATTTACGATAGCTGCCGTAAGCAGGATTGCCTAACCGAAGAAGAGCTTGGTTTCGCACGTTACGCATCTGATCAAACTATCGGCGAAGAACAGCACCGCGAATCCGATTTGATTTTTGCACCGCGCGGCGCAGCGTCTGTTCTGATCGAGGATTTATGTATCCGCCGTATCATCATCTCCAACAAACGCGCAAACGTGTTCAAGCGTGGATACTGGGATGTTGATGTGGAATACGTATTTGAGTATACAACGATCTTCCACGATGCGCATGGGCGCCACGTAGGAGAAGCAGAAGCTATCTCTAACTTCCGTCGCCGCGTGACCCTCTTTGGGTCGATGGGTTCGGGTATTTCAATTGAAACAGACCTCATCCCGTATCCAGATTCACCGACGCATAACCACGATCCTTTCGTGCTTGTGGAAGCAAAGGCCATGGCACTTGCAGCACACCTCGTACCGCACCACGGCGAGCACGGACATGGACGCCATAGAAACGTAATCTCCGTTACCGTTGGTCTATTCAGCATAATTAAACTTTTCCGTCTTGTAACGCTGCTTGTGGAATCCCGCGGGTTCTCTATCCCGAGAGAATGCGATGACTTTACGCCGGTAAATCCCTGTGACTTCTTCGATCACTTACCATTCCCAATGGATACATTTGCGCCGCCGCAGAAACGTGAGTTCGAAGCTGGTATATGCGGAGATATAGCTGATTGAATCCAAACCGAACGCTAAATTCGCGAACTAAGTACGCGTCGCTCAAGTAAGTTCGTTTATTAAAGCAAATCAAGTTGAAAATCGAACTTGAATCTGCTGGTATTGGCCGTTCAAGTTGAAAATGATGTAACTGTTTTCAACTTAAACAACTATAAAGGTCGGTTTGGGATTCAATACACAAGATTAAACGCATAAAAACCTTTGACGATAAGTCAAAAGTTTTTGAAGGGGCTGTGGGGAAACTTTTCTTAAAAAGTTTCCCCACGGTCTTGATTTTATACTAATTCAATAACAGCCATTTCCGCGCCGTCACCCTTACGTGGACCGATACGGGTTATGCGGGTGTAACCGCCATTTCTGTTTTCATACTTAGGTGCAATATCTTCAAAGAGTTTGCGTGGCATATCAATTTTTTCAGATAATGCCTTTTTGCGGCGTCCGTCTTCAGGTACTTCGGTAACAGGGTAGAGGACGCTAAGCATCTTGCGGCGTGCATTGAGGCGGGAAGGGTTGTCTTTGCGGATAGTGCGCGTTTCGGTGTTGAAAACATCAAGGGATTTGCCGTCGACTTGCTGTTTAAGGCGCTTGCCTTCCGAGTCCCTTGCTACAACTTTAACTTCTTTCGTTACTTCCGTGTAATTGTCTTTTTCTTTAACGGCAAGGGTTATTAACTTCTCTGTCATTCCACGGATTTCTTTGGCGCGGTGTACAGTAGTGGTTATTTTGCCGTGATAGAGTAGGTGGGTAACCAGGGCTCGCATATTAGCACGGCGCACATCCGACTTCCAACCTAATTTTCTATAGTTTGCCATAAAACTTCCTCCAAATTTGTTACTTTCTAGTCTCTAGTATTTAGCTCTAGTCGCTAGCTTACATATCTTCCGACGGGGCAAGGGCTAAGCCAAGCTCCGCCAGTTTTTCAAGTATCTCTTCCTTTGATTTCTTACCGAGGTTGCGAACTTTCATCATGTCGTCTTCGGTCTTGTTGGCAAGATCCTGCACGGTGTTTATGCCGGCGCGCTTTAAGCAGTTAAACGAACGTACGCTAAGGTCGAGTTCTTCGATAGAAAGTTCCAACACTTTTTCCTTTTTGTCATCTTCTTTAATGATAAGGATTTCCGGGTGTTTCGTATTGTCAGAAAGGTTGATGAAAAGGTTTAAGTGCTCGCTTAGTATTTTAGCGCCTAAGGAAACTGCGGCGTCCGGCGCGATTGTGCCGTTTGTGTATACATCCAATGTCAGCTTGTCAAAGTCTGTCATATTACCGACGCGCGTATTTTCAACGACGAAGTTTACGCGTTCCACGGGGGAGAAGATTGCGTCAATAGGGATGATGCCAATAAGGTTGTCCTTACGTTTTGACTTTTCGCCGCCTTGGTAGCCGCGGCCGCGAGTTATCGTCATTTCCATGTAGAAACGCGCACCCGGCGCGTCGGATAATGTGCAGATGTACATATCCTTATTAACAATGTCAACATCAGGGTCTACGATGATGTCGCCTGCGGTGATAACGCGTGGACCCGTAACGTCAATAACAGCTTTTTTAGTTTCAAAGGAGTCCGTATTGCTTACAAGGGCAAGCCCCTTAAGGTTAAGGATAATCTCCGTAACGTCTTCCTTGATTTCCGGCACGGTTGAAAACTCGTGCAGGACGCCGTCTATTTTAATGCTGCTGACGGCAATACCGGGAAGGGATGACATCAAAATGCGGCGCATGGAGTTGCCGAGGGTTGTGGCATAGCCACGTTCAAGCGGCTCAACGACGAAAACGCCGTGCCTATTGTCATCAGACATCTCCATAATTTCTATATGCGGCTTTTGAAACTCAACAAACATAATTTGTACCTCCTGAGATAATAGTGGTCTGCGCTACTGGGCAAAAATAAAATCCAGCTGCGTACTACACTATGTTAAATATTACCATATTTTACATGGTGTAGTCAATGCAATTCTATTTACTATTTGGAGTACAATTCGACAATTGATGTTTCGCGCACTTGGGTATCAATCATGTCACGTGTCGGTTCCTGTAAAACTGTGCCGCTCAAATTTTCTGGGTTTGAAGTTATCCAGGCGGGTGTAAGTCTACCGCTTGTAACCTCAAGAATATCCTTAAAGCGTTGGAAATCCGCCGCGTTTGGCCTTACGTCAATAACATCGCCTTTTTTGCACTGGTATGAAGGGATGTTAACTTTCTTGCCGTTCACACGGATAAGGTTGTGACGGACGATTTGGCGGGCTTCTGTACGTGAGCGGCCAAATCCAAGTCTGTATACAACGTTGTCCAAACGAAGTTCAAGCATTTTTAAAAGGTTTTCACCGGATATACCTTTTTGCTTGGATGCTTTTATATAATAGTTTTTAAACTGCGTTTCTAAAATTCCGTAGATACGTTTTGCTTTTTGCTTTTCGCGAAGCTGTGTGCCGTACTCAGACATATTGCGGCGGCGTGCGTCGGTGTGCTGGCCGGGTTTAAGTCCGCGTTTCTTTAATGTCCGAACGGTGATGGGGCAGATGCTTTTATTGCATTTCTCACCCTTTAAGAACAGCTTTTCCCCTTCTCTGCGGCACAGCCTGCAAACAGGGCCTGTATATCTTGCCATACTAGTCCTCCTGAATTATATTCTTCTGCGTTTTGGCGGGCGGCAGCCGTTGTGGGGTACCGGGGTTACGTCTTTTATCATCGTTACTTCTAAACCGGCTACCGAGAGTGCGCGTATGGCGGCTTCCCGTCCGCTGCCCGGGCCCTTAACAAATACTTCAACCACGCGAAGGCCAAATTCCTTCGCGGCGACTGCGGCTGTATCTGCTGCAATTTGGGCTGCATACGGGGTTGACTTACGTGATCCCTTAAAACCCATCATACCCGCAGATGCCCATGTTAAAGTGTTTCCACCCATATCGGTAATTGTTACGATAGTATTGTTAAAAGTTGATTGAATGTGCGCCTGACCCTTATCAACGAATTTCCTGTCTCGCTTCCTACGCACTGCGCCTCTCTTGGCTGGTCTTTTAGGCATATTTAACCTGTCCTCCTAGCAAGCCCATGAAATGGGCTCTACACAGCCGATTATGATAATTTAACCGGCTATCTTATTTTTGTTTAACTATTTCTTCTTGTTAGCAACGGTTCTGCGCGGACCTTTTCTGGTGCGTGCGTTTGTGCGTGTGCGCTGACCGCGTACAGGCAAGCCACGGCGGTGACGTATACCTCTATAAGAACTGATTTCGACGAGGCGTTTGATGTTGAGCGCGATTTCGCGGCGCAAGTCACCTTCAACGGTTTGGCTTTTGTCGATAACCTCGCGGATGCGACCCGCTTCGTCGTCCGTCAAATCTCTAACTCTTGTATTTGGGTTTACGTTTGCTTCTTTAAGGATACGGTTAGAGCTTGGTCTGCCGATTCCGTAAATATACGTAAGTCCTATTTCTACACGTTTTTCTCTGGGTAAGTCAACCCCGGCAATACGAGCCATAATTTTCCTCCTGCTTAACCTTGTCTTTGCTTATGTCTTGGGTTTTTCGGGCATATAACGCGAATAACCCCTCTGCGTTTAATTATTTTGCACCATTCACATATGGGCTTTACTGATGGTCTGACTTTCATTTTGTGTCCTCTTTTCTTACATAGTTGTGCACACGATTCAGTCAGCACGCCTGGGGAAACCATGTAATGGCCGTACCGTGCGGCGTACGCCTGGATGATTGTGCAATATATCTCGCAATCGTTATCACTTGTCGCGCCAAACGATGCGGCCTTTTGTCAGATCGTAAGGTGACATTTCTAACTGAACCTTATCGCCCGGTATGATCTTGATGTTGTTTTGCCTAAGTTTACCGGAAATATGTGCCATAATCACATGTCCGTTTTCAAGCAGTTCTACTTTGAATACGGCGTTTGGCAATTTTTCTAAAACCCTGCCTTCCATTTCTAGTGCTTCTTCTCTGGCCACCTGCGATAACCTCCTTTTTACTTAGATATGCATATCTAAGTCGTCATATACTGATCTAACGCTTTTTTAAACTCTGCGTCGGTTAATTGTTTGTTACTAATAATTTTATCGGATATTTCGGTTACTATTATTTTGGTTGGTTGGACGTGGCGAAGTTTCTTCATCTTAGGCTTTTCTAAGCGGCGTTGCTGACCGTTGACTAGCCATAGATAATCACACTCAGCTTTGACAACGATGAATGGTAATGTCTTGTCGCGACCTGATTTGGAGAAAACGATTTGTCCAACCTGCAAGTTGTAAATATCAATATTTGCCATTGATTGTGCCTTCTATGAACTTTTGAATTCTGTTAGGGAAACGTGTGTAAGGCTTGAGCGAATGTGTACATAGCACATATGTTTCTACATAAGCTCAAAAGTTCTTATACTGGTTTTAATCATCAAAGAGGGTTAAGCATAACGGCTCTTCGTCTGTTACCAGTATTGTGTTTTCATAATGGGCAGAGAGCTGCCCATCTTTCGTAACCACTGTCCAATTATCGCCACGGGTGTATACCTCGAACCTGCCTGCGTTTATCATCGGTTCTACGGCTAGCGTCATCCCTTTTGCGAGTGCCGGGCCGCGCCCTTTTGCGCCCGCGTTGGGTATGTCTGGATCCTCGTGCAAATTGCGGCCTATACCGTGACCGATATAATCCCGAACTACGGAGTAACCGGCGGCCTCTGCATAGCTTTGTATGGCGCGGGTGATATCGTGCAACCTATACCCCACGCGAGCATGCTTTATCCCTTCAAAGTAGGATTGCCGCGTTACATCTATCAAACGCTGCGCTTCCGGCGTAATCTTACCGATGGCAAACGTTCTGCACATATCGCCGTGGTAGCCGTCTTTAAATGCTCCTATGTCGATGCCAACGATGTCACCTTCCATAAGTTTGCGGCTGCTTGGTAGACCGTGTATAACCTCTTCGTTAATTGATACCGTGATAGAGTAGGGGAAGTCCCTATAACCGAGGAAAGAGGGTGTTGCGCCGTGCTTCTCAATATATGAGCGAGCGGCGGTGTCGAGTGCCATTGTAGTTACGCCAGGGGCAAGCATATCTCGTACCTTGGATAAAGCCCCAGCCGTAATTTGCCCGGCGATTCGCATTTTCTCAACCTCAGTGGCTGTTTTAATTGTTATCACTATAATTTGTCCTGCTATTGTAATAGATTTAGTGTTATTGCATCGGCAATCTCATTGATGTCGCCTACGCCGCTTACCTGCATAACAAGCCCTTGTTTGCGGTAATGATCAATTATCGGGTTTGTCAACTCATAATATGTTTGGATGCGGCGGCGGACTATGTCGGCCTTGTCGTCATACCTTACATGCAGTGAGTTGGAGCATTTATCGCAAACATCGGCGAAGCGGGGCGGGTTTGACACAATATGGTAAATGCTACCACAGGTAGCGCAACTGCGTCGACCGGCCATGCGGGATATAATCAACTCATCATCTACCTTAACATAGATGACGCGATATATACCTGTACCGCGTATCGCCAGCATACCATCCAACGTTTGTGCTTGGCAGATTGTACGGGGCGGCTAAGAAATTAGGTGGCGGTCTTAAATTTCTGTTCGGCATTATGAAGAAAAACCCGATTATCTTGATAATCGCGCTAGTTGCATTATTGATAAGATGGTTTCTCAATTTATGGCGAAACAACGAAGAATTCCGAGAGTTCTTTATCAACTTATGGGAAGGTATTAAGGACTTCTTTGCCGGCATAGGCGAAGCTATAGGAAAAATAATAGAATGGCTTGGAGATAGGTTCGGATTTGTTGTAGATAGTATTCTTGCGGCAGCGTATAACATCAAGAAAATACTCAGTGGAATTATAGATTTTATAGTCGGGGTGTTCACCGGCGATTGGGAACGCGCATGGCAAGGCGTGCAAGACATATTTTCCGGCATTGTCGGTGGTTTATGGGCCATCTTTAAAATACCCTTGAACTTGATTATATCCGGCATCAACACTTTCATCCGTGGA
>WQWB01000008.1 GCA_009785555.1 Defluviitaleaceae bacterium
AACTCAAGTATCTCTTCCGGCGAAAGCTTTCCGATAAAGCTTGCCCCGTTGTCCTCAATAACCTTGTCAACCATATCTTTTTTAAGCCCTTGAAGAGCCATGATCTTTTCCTCTATACTATCTTTCGCTACAATGTTAAACACCTGCACCATGCGTGTTTGGCCGAAGCGGTGCGCACGGTCGGCGGCTTGTGCCATTACAGCCGGGTTCCACCATGGGTCGTAGTGCATCACTACGTCCGCGCCGGTAAGGTTGAGTCCGGAGCCGCCGGCTTTGAGTGATATAAGGAAAACGCCGTACTCGCCTGCATTGAACCGTTCAACCATGTCCATCCGCTCCCGCGATGGCGTCGCGCCGTCTAAGTAAAAGTATGGAATGCTAAGTTCATCTAACTGTGCGCAAAGTATGGCAAGCATCTTTGTAAATTGTGAGAAAATAAGGGTTCTGTGCCCTCCGGCCAGTGATTGCAAAAGCGTTTCGATTGTTAGGTCCAACTTGCCGCTGCCGCCTGCGTAGTTGTCGATAAAAGTGGACGGGTGGCAGCAAATCTGCCGCAAGCGCGTGAGCATGGATAGAATTTCAATGCGTTTTTCCTTACCCATTGCCGCTATTTCTTCCAATTCGCCTTTCGTTTTAAGTAAATATGCCTCATATAAAAGTTTCTGTTCATCCGTCATGTCGGCGTAAAGGGTTGTTTCGACTTTTTCCGGAAGTTCGGTCAGTACTTCGGTTTTTAAGCGTCGCAAGATAAATGGCTGGATCTGGCGGCGCAGGGCGGCGGACGCCTTGGCGCAGTTGTTTTTAAGTATCGGCGACTCATAGGTTTTGGTAAATTTGCTTGCTGAAAATAAATAGCCGGGCATACAGAAATCGAAAATGGACCATAACTCACTAAGCGAGTTTTCTATCGGTGTTCCGGTTAGAGCCAGGCGCACGGCGGCGTTGAGGCGTTTAACGGACTTGGCGTTCTGTGTGCCGGGGTTTTTGATGTTTTGCGCTTCGTCGGCAATGACATAGCGGAATGGTGCGTCGCCGTAGGCATCTATGTCGCGTTTAAGCATATCGTAGGTGGTGATAAAGACGTCGATGCCGTTTTCCTGCGAGCGGTATAAATCCTCACGCCTTTTTGCTGCCATTCCGGAGATGATGGCGGTGTTGAGATCCGGTGCGAAGCGAGATATCTCTTTTTCCCAATTATATATAAGCGAAGTCGGCGCAACGACGATGGACGGTAAGCGGTCTTTCTCTGAATAGTTTTCTTTATATAGAAGAAGCAAAGCTATTACCTGTAAGGTTTTGCCAAGCCCCATATCGTCAGCTAAAATGCCGCCGAAGCCGTATTTGCTGAGGGTAGACAGCCAGCGCACGCCCTCTTTCTGATACGGGCGCAGTATATTTGCAAGTGACGCCGGTAGGGTAAAATCTTTTTTTGTGCCTTTTGCGGTTATATCAATAAAGTCTTCTACAATACGCCTAACACCCTCGTCAAAGTTAAGTTCATTGCCATGTGACTTTACCAAATCCGCCGCATATAATGCGCGGTAATTCTGCACGGTTATCGTATCTTTTTTTATGTCCTTCTTAGAAACATCAAGCCCCGTAAACAGCTCATCTATTTCGTCAAAAACATATTCGCTGCCGTCAAAGCCGATATACCTGCCATTTGGTAATTTATGGTATGATTTTTTAAGGCGATAGCTATCTAACGCTTGCAATAGTTCAGCTGGGGTATAATCGCCGGACACCTCTATTTCCAGCAAGCTACCGTTTATACGTAAGCCAAAGGATGGTGCGGCCGCTGGGCGGCGGGACACGGCGGAAAAGGCGTCTGTAGCGAAGATTTCTGTTATTTCACGTAGCTTTGCCAAGCCGTTTTCACCGTAATAGAAGTTAAAGATATTATCGGAGTTACCCATTGTCAGTACATGTTTATCATTATCCCTTATAAATCCCATTATTTCAAGGGTTTTAAGAAATTCATATTCGCTTATTACATCACGCGTGGTGCCGCTCGCTTCGTTAAATTTACTTAACGGTCTAATCTCTGAATTACCGTATATAAACGTCGGTTCGCACACGATGTCATCGCCGTCCGCATCTAAGTATATGCGGCATGACGGTGCGGATGGCAGTAGTGTTTTAGCGGTGGTTTCGTCGCCCTCCAAAGAGCTTAGAAGCCCAAGTTTATTAAGTTGCGGCAATACATACGTGTACAGGCGCTGCATTTCTGAGGCGGGGATAACCAATTCTCCCCTGCCGGTGTCTGTAAAGGCACGTCCAAGTTGCTGCAAGGTTTTTATATATTCGCGGTCAACGCGGTACAGGGTGGCATCTTCAAATGAGTCATCTTCCTTTAGAAGGTATCCAAAAACTTCACCGCTAAAAGGTATGATACCGTCAGCGCCGTCTATGGCAAGTACGGCACCTCCGGCTTTGCGTGGGAATATGGATATGTTTATGTCCGGTAACTTTTCTTCAAGCGTAACATTGCTATATGCAAAAACCGTTGTATCAGCCGCGACGGTTTGCCCCCTATACAAATCAAAAAAGGAATCAAGGCCGGATGGGGAGAGGGCGGCCGCACGACCTACCGTCTGCATGTTATGGTAGCTGGAACCGTAGCGCGGGGTTGGCGGCAGCATTGTGCCATTTTTTAGTATGCGTAACAGTTCTTTGGAAGAATTGTCCAAAAAAGCGGGATTGTGGGTTAAGGAAAAATTTTTGCCGTAGCTCACATTTTCTTCTTTTGAAAAGGCATCCAGTAATTTGCTGATATCTTTTACAATGTATTTTCGCCCGGATGTGTGGCCAATGCTTATTTCTATGCTAATGGCTCTGCTTTGCCCAAGGGTTATAGTTGGGGTGAGGATGGTAGGATTGTCTGGCAGGATATTGCCAAAAAGGCGCTCATCTACGGATGTGTAAGCGTTTTTTTCAAACTCATCTAATAGTGATTTTGTTATGCGGCTTGCGCGGGATGCAGTGGCGGCATTTCTGTTATTGTCAAAGATTTCCAAAAGAAGGGCGATAACGTGGCAGCAACCGCCGCGCCATACGCCGAAACCAGCGCAGGAGCAGTAAAAGCGGCGCAGAAGGCCGCTTTTATCGAACAGTATATTTGCGGATGAAGTAGTTTCGTCTTCATCCACATCGGCGATGACCAAGATGCCGTCATTCTGTGAAACTTGTGTAAGCTCCTGCACATTGCCGCATTGCTGTAAAGCTAAGCCTTGTGTATAAACCGCGTTGTTTGAGGCCAAACGCTCAATTTGGTTCTTATCTACGTAAAATTTCATTATCTAATTTCCCCATACCTAGGTAATTGCCGGTTAATTCATAAAGAATAGGCGTGCGGCTTAAACGAACATGCCTATTCTGACTTTAATCGGCATTTACCCAGAAAATTAATATAAATAAAATACATGTTGCCAACACGAATAGTGCCCCCAAGATACTTGCGAGGCTGATTTTGCCTTTTCGTGGCGATGGCGGGATAAGGCCGGTGCGGCGCAGAGAGTTTATGAGGGGCTTGTATAGAAGCATAGCCGCTGCGGCGTTGAGGCCGCCTTTTATCAGGTTAAATGGCATGAAAACCGGCAAAAGCATATCGCGTACAACAAAGCGCGGTACACCCATATATACTGGCACGACAATGTAGTTCCAAAGCGTCATGGAGATCGTCATAAATACGACGCCGCCAACCAATCCAGTGATTGCGCCAATTATCGTTTTTTTCTTATGGTAGATGAAGGATGCGACGCAGACGAAGGATGCGGTGGAGACAAGGTTCATCAACATGCCGTAGGGCCCATCCGGAGAGACGGTTACCATCTCGATGAAGCTGACAACGACGGCCATAGTGAACGCTGTAAGCGGCCCGAAGAGGAATCCGCCGAAAACGACGAAGATATCTTTAGGGTCGTACGCCAAGAATGGTGCGGTAGGTACGAATCGTATGTTGATGACAAGCGCCGACGCGACGGCGGCGGCGGTGAGGAGAGCGGCCAAGGTTAGGTGGCGGGTTGCGTCTCTTGAAGAGTGGTGGAAGGTGTTTGGTTTTGCTTTTTTGGCACGATATATTTGCGCGATAATGGCGAAAAACGACACCATCATAATAGATAGAATTAAAATCTCGCGTCCAGTAAAAGGTGGAATAAAGGCCGAAGCGGCGATTTCATTAGGGTAGTTTTTCGCAATTAAAGTACGATCGTTATTAATATCTATAATTATCATTGTTACAGTCAATAAAAGTGAAATAATACTCACGATTAAAATCGACCAAAAAACGACTTTATTGTTTTTCATAATTAACTCTTAACGCTCCATTCTCAACTTAACATAACTTGCCCGCCGGTAACGGGTATGGCCTGGCCCGTCTCATATTCCTGCTCTACGACGTAAAGGATTGCTTTGGCAACGTCTTTAACAGTGCAGCCGCGCTTCATGGGTACTTGGTTTTCGTAATGGCGGCGGACGTCGGATATGGTTTGCGCGCCGGGTACCTTGCCTTGATCCAAATATTGGCGGAAAAGGCCGCGGATTGGATCCGTCCACAACGGCCCGTCCAATAGGTTTCCTGGGCAGATTGCGTTTACTTTGATATTATATCCAACCAACTCCTTCGCAAAGGACTGCGTAAGGCCGATGCCGCCGAACTTTGACCCGGCGTAAGCGAAGTTGCGGTTGCTGCCCTCAAGGCCTGATTTGGAGTTTATCTCGATTATATCCATTATATGGTTCGGTGCGTATTCGTGCTGGATCTTCATAACTTCGGCAGCGTATTTGGCGCAGAGGAAATAACCCGTGTAGTTTACTGATGTGACGAATTCGAAAGCCTCTTTCGTCATATCCTCCAAGCTACCTGCCACAAGCACGCCGGCGTTTGCTACCAATATATCCAGGCCGCCGAAATGCTCGACGGTTTTGTATACCATGTTCTTGACGGACTCTTCGTTGGTTACGTCCGCTTGGATGCCGATGCACCTGCGCGACAAGCGGTCGCGCGCTACGATTTCATCTGCAGCCGCAACTGCGCCTGCTTCGTTAAGGTCGGATATTATGGTGTACGCACCCTCGGCAGCAAGCTCTTCCGCGATACCGCGGCCAAAACCCTGTGCGCCGCCGGTGACGATGGCGATTTTGCCGCCGAGACGGCCGAGGGTGGGCGACTGCGGGTCACCCCTACGAAGCCGTGCTTCTATTTTATCTCTTAAGTCTAGCAACCTGTTCGCCCCTTTCTGATTTGCTCAACGAACGTGAAGTTTTCCGTAACAATGTGGCCGGGCAGGGGCAGTATATTTTCGTGTATCGCATCTAAAATCCATGATGCCTGCGGGAAGAAAAACTCGTCAAATTCGAATGGAGGCGTTATCCAGTTTTTAGCGCCCACCACAACGGGTGGCGCGTCTAAATAATCGAAGCATAGTTCCGTTATATTTCGTGCTATTTCGTTAAGGAAGCTACCGCGTGCGCATGCATCGGACGCAAGCACGACGCGACCAGTTTTTTTAACGGATTCTATTATCTTTGTATAGTCGAGCGGCGTGAGGGAACAAAGGTTTATGATATCCGCGCTCATGCCATATTTTTCCTGTAAAATATCCGCGGCTTCAACGGCTTTGTAAAGCGTCGCGCCTATCGTCAATATGGTAAATTCCGAGCCAACCCTTACTTGGTTGACATCGCCGATCTTAATTTCGTAGGCGTCGGTTGGTACGCCTTCTTTGTGGAACATTTCGCCCATGTCGTATATACGCTGTGATTCAAAGAAGACGACCGGGTCTGTGCCGTTTAAGGCGGCCTGCATAAGACCCTTAGCCTCGTAAGGAGTGGCTGGGAAGACGACTTTTAGACCGGGGATGTGTGCGCAAAGCGCTGTCCAATCCTGGCTGTGCTGTGCGCCATACTTTGCGCCTACAGACACTCGGAGGATTACGGGCATTTTAAGTATACCCGCGCTCATCGCCTGCCATTTGCTGAGTTGGTTAAACACCTCGTCTCCGGCGCGGCCGATAAAGTCGCAGTACATAAGTTCAACAACGACGCGTCCGCCGCATAAACCGTAGCCAACGGCCGAGCCGACGATCGCCGCCTCGGATATGGGCGAGTTAAACAAGCGTGAGTGGGGTAGGGTATCTGCCAACCCCCTGTAAACCGCAAACGCGCCGCCCCAGTCGCGCACGTCTTCACCGTACGTGATAAGCGTTGAATCCTCATAAAACTTATCCATCATCGGCTCAAAGATAGCGTCGCGGATGTTGAACTGCTTGAGTTTTGATACTGCCTTGCCATCCTTCATGTAAAAACGTTCTTTTCCGGCGTTTTGCACTACGCGTGGGTTTTCTTCCTTGGGTATTAGCACGGCGGGTTCTTCTGTACCGAATGATTTAATATTGCCGTTGGAAAACATTATATTTTCAACGAACATTGAGTTTTTCTTAAAGTCGGGATAGGGGGATATATTTACATCTGACGCCCATTCGCAGATATTTGCCATGCGCTCGCGGGTTTCGTTCCATATCCTATCAAACTCCCCATCTTTTGCCACGCCGGCGTCGACAAGATCTTTGCGGAATGTGATGGTCGGGTCAACTTCCGCCCAAGCATCCATTTCCTCCTTGCTTCTATACGCGTTTTGGTCGCTTGTTGAATGGCCGGATAGGCGGTACGTAACGACGTCAAGCAACACTGGACCTTGTTTTTTTGCTAACACATCAAGCTTGCGGCGGTATGCGTCTATAACTGCTAGTGGGTTGTGGCCCCATACACGTTCGGCGTGCATTTGGGATGCGGATACACCGGCACCGAGGCGTGCAACCATGTCGTAGGCCATCGTTTCACCGCTGGTCTGTCCACCCATACCGTAGCCGTTGTTGAAGATATTAAAGATCAGCGGCAAACCGCCAGGCTTATCCGTCCAAAGGTTTTCAAACTGGCCCATTGCGGCAAAGTTCATCGCTTCCCATACAGGACCGCAACCTAAAGACCCGTCGCCGATATTGCATATAACGACGCCTGGTTTATTGTTGCATTTTTTAAAAAGTGCACCGCCTGCGGCAACGGGTGCGGAGCCGCCAACGATGGCGTTGTTTGGATAAACGCCGAAAGGCAGGAAAAATGCATGCATAGAGCCACCCATACCCATATGGAAACCATTTTCACGTGCGAAGATTTCTGTAAGCGTACCATACAGGGTAAAATAGATCGCCAACTCTTTCGTGCCTTTCGCGTGTTTAGTGATTCCTTGCTTTTCAAGCGCTTTTAGAATCCGGCCGCCAAGGTATCCTTCCATTATATTCATCAGCGCACTGTCGTCAAGCTTTTCTATACATGACAATGATTTCGCCAAAATCTCCGAATGGGATCTATGGTTGCCGAAGATAAAATCGTCCGCCCCAAGCAAATATGCCTGGCCGACGGCGGCAGCCTCTTGCCCAAGGCTAAGGTGTGCAGGCCCCGGGTATGTCGTTTCGACATGGGCGTATTTACCTTGTGTTTTAATTAGGTTAAGCATATGTTCGAATTCGCGCAGTATCGTAATGTCGCGGTAGATGCGGACTAGGTTATCGTCGCCGAAATCAGCGCGTACGTCGGCGACGGATTTGCTATATGTGTTTATTGGAATGTCGGTAAATTTTATCGACCCGCTTTTGTTTATATCCTGCGGGAAAATGTTCATTGTCTTTGGCATTATAGTCCTCCTTATTTTTAACGATCATTTAATGAAATTTCGTTTGGCTAGCCTGTGTATTTTTATGTTAAGGTCAACATCATTTTTATCCCAAAGCTGAAGCTCCCAAGGGAAATAGAAGTTCGATTTGTTTTTAAAGTAAATATGAAGCCCTCTGTAATCGTCTTTATCGCGGAAATACCAGTTTTTAAGGCCGTAGCTTTCTTGCCAACCATCCAACAATCCTTGTACATGCATCATTTCGTCTGTTGATAGAATCATTCGCGCTCCGAATATATCGTTCATCCAGTTGTTTATAGGGTATTTATCCATGTTGCGAGAATATCTGTCAATTTTATCCAAGATACTTTCGGATGTCTTAACGCGGTAGTAATAGGTAATATTATCCAAATCCTGCGAAATAAGATAATCATTTATGCTTTCATGTAGATTTAATCTGTACTTAAGGATATGCTCCGTCGGTACACTTGTTTTCGAAAGGTTGACTTTCTCTACTTTTCCAGTTTCAAAATAATCCTGCGAGTATTGTAAGTGTACATCGTTTATTATATTTATAAGCCTTTCGACTTTGGCGATATTATTCATCACACACCTCACTAATCAAACAAAACAACCCAATTCGCATCATCGTTCGCGCGGAAGCACATCTCAATTTGCTCCGCGCTGTTCTTTTCAGTCGCAAGTTCCGGTAGGTCGGATAGAGAGAACCATGCCGCGTCTGTAGTTTCGTTATTTTTAATAAACCCACTTTCCGAAATCAGTTCACATAGAACAAATGCAGTTATAGCCCCGTATGGGAGCGATGGGTTATTTTGCCTTTTTTTATCCAAAAGCGCAATAAGCCGAAGCGGTCTGGCGTCGAACCCGGTTTCTTCTTTAACTTCTTTTATGGAGTTGACGCCAACAGTTTCTAATACATCTACCCAACCGCCAGGCATGGCCCACCGCTCGCGTTCCTTAACCAGAAGGATTTTACCGCCCTTAAAAATAGCGGCGCGTGTGTCCAGCTTCGGCGTTTGGTAGCCAACTTCGTTACAGAACAGGTTCTGTACAACGGCAGTGTCTAGCCCGCTCTTTGCCGCCATTATCTCCGCCGCAATCTCGCGCATGCGTGCGTAGCGTTCCATATCAAAAACGTCTTTAGTGTAAGTAAGGCCGATTTGCGCGATGGCCTGCATCTCGATAGCCCACGACAGCCAAGGCTCGTTGTTGTTTGCCGTACGCGCCGGATCCTTAATGCTTAGCAATAACTTTAACCCTGTAATTGCAACTTCAATATGCTCAATATCAGGATTTTTCGTTACAAATAGGTTTTGAAGAAACAGACCGGGCGCGCAAAGCGTATGGATAAAGGCTTTTGCAATGCTTTTCTTTGATCTTAAGGAAATATAGTATATCATAAACGTAATTATGAAAGATATGGGTATAATAATTATTCTAATCAGTGAGCGGAGGAAATAGTTGCCAATGTCCGGAAAAACCAACGTAAAAGCCAATACGCTGATTGCGGTTATAATTAACAGCAGTAGCATGATAAAACTTGTGCCGCACCTAACATCCGTCCGCCGTTGTTTTCTGACATTTTCTATAGTTAGAGGAACACCGGCGTCCAAGCATTTTATGGCCATATGTTCTGCGCCGTGGTATTTTGCTGGCTGCAACTTTTTGTTTCCTAAAATAAAGATAAAAAACGCCGTAAATACCAATGCAACCGGGATGCTTATGGATTCTAATATCCCCATAACAGAGTTATTTAACAGGTTAAAGGGTAAGAGGATAAGCAGAGGTAAAAATACATACGCGGCAAGTGCAAACAGCGTTCCAAATACACCCGCAAAAAGCTTGTCGGACGTGCCTTCGTTCTCAACGTCGATTTCACCGTTAAACCTGCCGCCATTTTCCTTTAAGTGTTCATCCACCGCCATTTTATAAGCGAAGTTAAGGCCGGCAAACATTTTATTAATGATGTTAGTTGGCCGTTTGTCCGTTTTAATTATTTTGGTAGTTGTTGACATCCCGCCGTCCGGCGTACGCACGGCGACGGAATAGTGGAGCGCACTGCCAACGCGCCTATTAAAGATAATACCAGTACTTAGCGCGATGCCTCCGCATTTCGCGCCGCTTATTGGCTTCTTTACCTTGTCTTTTGACATTTAGGAAAACAAAACCTCTCTGATTATCTCGCAAACCGTGGGGTGAGGGAAAACGACTTGTTTGTAATAGTCCACGTTCCTGCGTGATTCTATCATCATTACGCATATCTGCACAATCTCCGACGCGTAATTGCCGATTATGTGTGCGCCGATAAGCCGATTGGTCGATTTTTCCATAATCAGCTTGCATAGGCCGTCGGCTCGGTCGGTTTCCGCGACGAATCGGCCGCTGTAGCGCATGGATAACTTTTTGACGGTTGTGTCGATACCTTTTGCTGCAGCAGACTCCTCCGTCTCGCCAACCCCAGCAACTTCCGGGCTTGTGTAGATAACGGCGGGGATAGCGTCGTACCGCATTTCATCCTTAACGCCAAGGATGTGGTTGATGGCAACCTCCGCCTCACGGTACGCTGTATGGGCAAGCATTGATTTGCCGTTGACGTCACCAGCGGCATATATGCCGGGTACGTTTGTGCGTGAGTTGGTGTCCGTAACAACAGCTCCGCGCTCCATGTGTACGTTAAGGCTTTCCAGGCCAAAGCCGGCAGAGACAGGTTTGCGGCCTATAGCTAAAAGAATCTTATCCGCGTTTATTTCGTCTATGTGTTCTATTTTTGTGTTTAACATGAATTTAATACCTTTTGCCGCAAGCTCCTTTTGTAACATATCGGCAATTTCGGTATCTAGATAGCCGCCGATGTGGCTTTGCATTTCAATAACCGTAACGCTTACGCCGATCGCGGCGAAGTACGCGGCCATTTCAAGCCCAATAACGCCGCCGCCGATGACGGCAAGGGTTTTCGGCGGTTCCGCCAAATCCAAAATCTCGCGGCTGGTAAGTATGAGCCCACTTTCAAGCCCCTCTTTAAGGCCGGGGATTGGTAAGATAAGCACTTCTGAACCCGTCGCGACAAGGATGTTTCTGCCGGAGTACGTAGCCCCGTCCGCACTTACGGAAAAGTCACCGGCTGTCCCGCCGATAATTTCCGCCGTATGAGCGACAACCGTGACTCCAGCGCCTTTCATCTTCGCAGAAACTCCGGCGACAAGAGTACGTACGATCTTTGTCTTGCGCTTTATTACGGCTTGATGGTTAAACTTAACGCCATCGGACGAAACACCGAATGCCTCGCCGTTTTGGGCCTGGGTATATAGCTTTGAAGAGTGCAGCAGCGTTTTTGTTGGTATGCAGCCTTCATTAAGGCATACGCCGCCGAGGGCTTTCTTTTCAAACAACAGGACGGACAGGCCGCCTTCCGCCGCGCGTTCCGCCGCCAAATAACCAGCTGGACCGCCGCCGATAATTATGAGGTCATATGTCATATAAATTATCTCCTAGTTTTGCCTTGTTCGTATTTTCGTGGTTATTATAACGCCAACAACAAGCCAAACATCTCCAAATTACGGCATAAGTCTGCCGCGAAGCGTGATGCCGGCGCACCATCTACGGCGCGGTGGTCGTAAGTTATGGATAACCCCATAGACTTGTACAGCTCAAAACTACCGCATCCGCAACTATCCACGCTTTTGGCTGGGCGTATTTTGTCCGTAAGGCCACAAACGCCTAAAATAGCGGTTTGCGGCGGGTTTACGATCGGCGTAAACATTTCCACGCCCGTATTACCTAAATTAGAAACCGTAAAGGTTGCGCCTTGCAGTAAATCCGGGTTGATCGTACCGTTTTTGGCCATTTCACCAAGCAGCTTTACTTCAGACGATATTTGCGATAAAGATTTCGTATCGGCGTTAAAGATTGTCGGCACGATGAGGCCGCGCGGCGTGTCCATCGCGATGCCGAGGTTGACGGCGGCGAACTTGCGGATAAATAAGTTATCGCCCTCGCCAAGTACGTGCGCGTTAAGTTCCGTATGGTTCTTAAGCGTTCTGGATACGGCAAAGAGTACTATATCGTTAAGCGTAACACTGGCAAGGCCTGAAACTGTGCCGTTTTCTTTAAGCAGCTTGCGGTAGGATAAAATCTCCGTAGCGTCAAAGCTATGGTGGTGCGTAAGCTGGGCAAGCTCGGCAAGAGACTTCGTCATCCCCTGCGATATGCGCTTTCGGATGAGGGTGAACTTTTCGTCGGTATACTTAACCGCCGGAGCGTGGGTAACGTTTTGTTCGGTTGCCGGTATATTTTGAATAACGTCTTGTGTTTTGGTTTCAGGTTTTTGGTCGCTGGTTTCGGCATTTCTGATATCTCTTTCGATAATACGCCCATTTGGACCGGTACCTTGGGTGGCTTGCGCATCAATATCAAGCTTGTGCGCCAAGGTTTTCGCACGTGGTGAGATGCCGACTGACCCGAGCGGCGAAGGGGTAGCTGGTGGAATAGGGGTATCTGACATTATGGGGCTTTGTGCGGTTGTGTAGGCCTTAGATGCGGCATCACGTACTACGACCGTTGGGGTGCCGCCTTCTTCACCGATTTCGCACACATTTTCTAGGCACGGCACTTCATCCCCGCTTTCATAAAATATTTGAAGCAACGTTCCGGCTGCGGTAGACTCGCACTCAAATGCGGCCTTGTCCGTCTCATAATCGAAAAGGATATCACCAATGGCAACGGCGTCGCCAACGTTTTTGCGCCATGTGCCTATTATACAGCTTTCTACGGATATACCAGCCTTGGGCATGATAACGAAATTAGACATATAAAAGAACCTCCAAATAGATGCTCTTCTCATTATATAACATTTTCGCGGAAACCACAAGAAAAAAATGTAAAAGAATTTCAAAAAAGACTATTTGACATGGATGGCAAAAAATGTTAATATTTATAGTAATTAAATAGAGGTTATATAGATTGGCGAACTTGTATGAATTATTTTTTTGGATTTTTACCTACTGTGGAACAGGGCATTGAGTTTTTTTATAACATAAACCACTTGGTTTTTTTATTTCTTATGCTTGGTGCGTTTGCCGCTCTTTATTTTGGCTTAAACAGTACAAATGACAAAAAAACGCGGCGCAGTATGCTTGTGCTGGGCTTGTGTTTCTACGCGCTTGAAGCTGGGCGCATAGCCTGGATCGCGGGGGAAAATGCCCACGCCGGCTATGCGTTTGATTTTGGTTTTTGGATAGGCATCATACCGTTTTCATACTGCGGTACGATGAGCCTAGCATCCGGTACGATATTGATAATATCAGCATTTAAGAAGAATTGCCAAACTTTCACCATGCAGATTTTTTACAACATCCTCTTTGGGTTGGGCATGCTTGGCGGGCTTATAACCTTTTCCGCACCAGGCATTTTTGACGAAAGGTTCTCTTTTATGCACTTCCGTAATGTCCAAACGATAACCGTTCATTTACTCCTAATCTTTGCGCCGATATACCTTATTAAAACCGGGAGGATGAAGATTCGCCTCCGTAATATATGGATGGCGATGTGCGGCTTTCTTGGCACTGCGTCGGTGATGATGGCGGCGTCGCAGCTTAGCGGCGTAAACCGCGGCTGGGCGTTGTATGTCGACGAAATGGTGGAGTTTGCCAATATCTATATCCCATTTCCGTGGCATTTACCTGTAATATTTCTTGGGTTATTTGTTATACCTACAAAATTCTATATAGCGGCGGAAATCCGCTATAGAAAAAAGCGTAAAAATATAAATGACATAAATCCATATGCCGTACACATTCCGACGGTTATGTCCGGCCTGCTTTTGACGACGGCTGGTATCGTATTAATACCTCTTGCGTTTCAGGAGAGTCCGATAATGAACTGGTGGGCGTTGTTGTGCCTTGTACCGTTATGTGTGCTGATAGGCAGCGTTGTGGCCGCGCGGTTTATAGGTAAAAATTAAGTAAACCACGAAATATACGTAAAGTATTAAACTTATTCCGTGTATTTCGTGGCTATAGAATATCAGAATAAAATTACGGTTCCAAAGAAATCTCCGCTCCAAGCCAGGACAGTGCAGCCTCTATACTTTCATATCCGCGTTCAACGTGTTCGGAGTTATTTACGATGGTTTCGCCGCTTGCTGCAAGCCCGGCCAAGATAAGTGCTGCGCCACCGCGCAAGTCTGGAGCGGCAACTGTTGCACCGCGTAAACGTGCCATGCCTTTGACGGTTACTTCATCACCGGTGACTTTGATATTTGCCCCCATTTTGGTAAGTTCCGCAAAGTGCTTGTCACGGCTTTCAAAGATGGTTTCGCGTATAATGCATTCGCCGTCGGCTATGCACTGCATTGCCGCAAACTGAGCCTGCATATCCGTTGGGAAGCCTGGGTATACGTCTGTCGTTAGGTTTTTTAGGGATTTAAGACGGTCCGGTGACGCAATCCATACGTAGCCGTTGCCATGTTTAATACGGCAGCCAGCATCACGCAGCATATTTAAGGTTGCTGTCATATGTGTCGGTATAACGTCGTTAAGGAGGATATCTCCGCCTGTCATAGCCACGGCGCAAAGGTACGTTCCGGCGACAATGCGGTCTGGGATGATCCTGTGGTTCACACTGCCTAAACCTTTAACACCGGTTACAACGATTTCACCTGTCCCCGCGCCAATTACCTTTGCGCCGGATTTATTAAGGAAATCCGCCAAATCAACGATTTCCGGCTCTTTCGCCGCATTCGTTATGGTCGTTATACCATCTGCGAGGACGGCGGCGAGCATGATGTTCTCCGTTGCGCCGACGGATGGTGTTTTAAGCGTTATATCCGCTCCGCTGAGCCTTTTGTTAGGCACATGGCAGATAATGGTGCCGCGTTCTTCGTTCTCCTCGACGACCGCACCCATTTTGCGGAAAGCGTCTAAGTGGTAGTCGATTTTCCGTGCGCCAAGCTTGCACCCGCCGGGAAGGCCTATCTCAGCTTCGCCGAACCGGCCAAGCATAGACCCTAAAAACAGTATGGATGAGCGCATTTTACCCACATGCTTTGTGGGTACGGTGGTTTTATCGGCTTTTACCGAGTTAATCTTGACCTTGCTTCCATCATATCCAACTATACAGCCAAGCTGTTCCAAAATATCCAGAGAAAGCGTAACATCGCTTAGGTTAGGTACATTAGTTAAAATACTTTCATCACATAATACGGATGCGGCTAAAATAGGCAATACGGCGTTTTTCGCGCCGCCGGGGTTTATATGCCCAGCAAGCGTTCTGCCGCCTTTTATGCGATAATTACCCATACCTCAATCCCCCCGCCGGTTTTTGTTATAATATGCGGAGTAATTTTCGTTCGTAACTTGACCTTGGAGGAATGTTTTGGTAGAATGGTATAGCATAATGAAGTTAAAAATACCATTTAATGAGCGGATAAGTTTGAATGGTGGCGTATTTTATCCGAGAATTTAGCGGCAGTTTAGTCTGCACATAGATATATCATGAATAAGATGGGTTATCCAACATGGATGTATATATTCCATATAATTTCAATGAAGCTTCTTAAAAGGTTATAACACTGCCACAACCATACCGTGCGCCGCCTCAAACAGAAGCCCGGCCGCAAACCACGCCGGCGCATAGTCCAGCCGTATAACGCCCATGACGTTCATCCTGGCATTGGAATAATCCCACGGGCAGGCGTTAAAACTTCGAAGGCCAAGCCCAGTTGCAAATTCTACGGCGAAAATTATCACGACGTAGATTAATCCGCGTAAAATTAACGGAAATGCGGATAATAACGTAAATACTGGACCGAAAAACGCCGCCGAGCCATAGATGAAGAACATCCATACGCCCGTCGTCGCCTTCATGCTGAAATCGCCGCGGAAGAGTGAACCTAGCCCTGTCCACAGGATTTCTAAGCACCAGCCCAATATACCGAATATAAGGAAACTAAAAAGTAATGTAGTCATATCCATATTATTTGTACAATAGATTGGTTTATACGGATGAATTTTTTTGAGCTTGTTATACTCTCTGCAGGGCTTGCGATGGATGCCATGGCCGTTGCGGTGTGCGTAGGCATGGCAGTTTCTGGGTTTCAAATAAAAACAGCTTTGCGGGTTGGGTTGTGGTTTGGCGTATTCCAGGCGGGGATGCCGGTACTTGGGTATTTTGTTGGCGGCCTCTTTTCCGATTTCGTTAGCGATTACGCGGGGTATGTTGCTTTTGGCTTATTGGCGTTTCTTGGCATTAAAATGCTGTGGGATGGAGTAAAATCCGATTCTTGCCCTATGGATGCGGACGTATCTGCGGCAAAACTGTTTCCACTCGCTGTGGCAACCAGTGTGGACGCATTGGCCGTTGGAGTAAGTTTTGCCGTATTATCGGTAAGTCCGTATATTGCGGCGCTTTTGATTGGGTTGGTTACGGTTGCCTTATCGGCGGCTGGGGTTTTTATCGGCGGCCTGGCTGGGCGTAAATTTGACAGGTGGGCGCGTATTTTCGGCGGCGTTGTGTTGATTGCTTTAGGTTTCAGGATTTTATTTACTTAATAGAGCAAAGTGAAGAAAGCCATGCGAAAGATAAAACCATCAAATAAAAAGATTTATGAATTCTGAAGATAGAAATTGGTTCGGAACGGTTTAAAAAACAAATAAGAGCTGTATTGCAAAAATGAATGTTGATATAAGAGTTGTGTTAAGAAGGGAATATACCTGAGCGTTCAAATGATATCAGTTACGGTATGTTGTACCAAGGCAATATACAATGCGGTTGGGTTTTTGGTTTTCAAATTCAGTATCGGTCACGTTAAAGCCTGCCTTTAATAGTGTTTTGTGCGACGCATTATTTTCTTGGTTAACTGAGGCGTAAACGTTGGTAATGTCATGTGTATTTTTGCACCATACCATAAATGCCTGCACCGCCTCAGTTGCATAGCTACGCCCCCTGAAGTCTTTATTTATAGCATAGCAAATTTCATAGGCTTTTCCTATGCCCTTTAAATCAGCTTCACCAATGCCGATATGGCCGATTAGTGTGTTTGTATCCGTTCTTACGATTGCAAAGTGGCAGGGCATCCGCAAACTGTCATAATTATCTATAAAGGATTTTATTTCCTCACGTGCGTCATCTTCGCTTATATGAGAATGATCAGACATATAGGCTTTTATCTGTTCATCTTGGTTGTTTAAAAAATATTGCGGTGTGTCATCTAAATTAAATTCGCGTATTGTAAGGTTTTTAGTACGAATTAATGCTGGCTCACAAATGATTTGGCTAGATAGGCCTGGATCTGTAAATGCCGCAAGGCTCTCTACCCCAAAACGGCGTAAAAATTCCTCTGTTGTCTCAAAAAGAATGGGCCTGCCCGGCGTGTCCTGTCGGCCGCACTCTTGTATGAGACCGAGGTCAACAAGCGATTTCACGGCATGTTCGGCGGAAAGGCCGCGGATCTCTTCTATCGCCGGTTTTGTTATGGGTTGTTTAAAAGCGATAATCGCAAGTGTTTCTAAAAGGGTAGGGGAGAGGTTCTTTTTCTCGGGTAGCCGCATTAAGGCGTTTACCGGCTCGTAAAACATTGGGTTTGTACGCATTTGGAACTTATTTTCAAGGCGGATAATTTCGATACCCTTACCCACGTTATATTCGTTTATCAATTCACCTAAATAAAATTCAGTATCATCCTCGGAAATGCCTACGGCAGAAGCGAGTTTTTCAACATCCATGGCGTCGCCGCAAGCAAACAAAAGCGCTTCGAGTGCGCCTTTTATGTATTTCCCGTCAAAAAGACCGTGCGTAATGAAATTTATATTATCCATTGCATCTTTTCATATTTTCCTATAAATTCTTCTTTTGTTATAATAAATGTCAGCGCGTCGTATCGCTCACCATTTAAACGGCGGATACCACGGATGCGTCCGATTTCTTCAAAGCCTATAGCTTCGGCAAGTTTTATCATCCTATAGTTACCCGACCAGGTTTGCGTGTATAGTTCGCTTATATCTGCTCTGTCAAATAAATAAGACATATAGAGAATCAGAGCGGTTTTGCCGTAACCTTTGCCTCGTGCGGCCTGTGGCGGTATGTTTATGCCAACGGCGACCACACCGTCATCAACACCATTGATGCGATAACAAGATACCCAGCCGACATGGCCGTCCGGCGTATCAATTTCCATGGGGGAATGATATTTTGGCGCGGTAAGTATGTTTTTGGCCAATAATTTGCCGCGCCACTCCAGTTGCGTTATTACATCGTCCTCTCCCCACAGTTCCCACGGCGCATCCCACTCACTCCATTCAGTGTCGACAGTAAACCAGCGGATAACGTCGCTGAAGTCAGATTCACTAAACGGTCTAAGCGTTACGTTTTTGTATGAGATCATGTTGGCTGATTTCCTTTCTTGGTATAGATCCAATTAACCAGCTTAATCGTGCCGAAAGCGAAGGCAGAGCCTGTAAATAGCGCAACGGCAACATCCGTTACGAAGTGCATGTACAGGTAAACCCGCGAAAAGGCGATTAATGCGGCGAAAACATAAGCGATGATACCCAGCCTCCAATTATAGTAGGCTATTACTAGCGCGGCTGCGAAAGACAGGCTGGCGTGCCCGGAAGGCATGGAATACCCCATATTTGCGCGCCTTTCCACAAGCAGTTGGATGTAAGGGTTTAAGTCCGTTGGGCGCGGGCGGCGAAAAATGTTTTTAAGAATCAACTCGTTGCCGATAATTACGATTACCTGCGATAGAAGCAACGTTATGCCAGCGCGCCTGCATTTAACGAATAAGACCAATATAATGCCTAAAGCAAGCCATATTAAGCCTGCATGCGCAAAATATGTGAACGTTGCCATGAAATTATCCAACCATATCGGGCGTTGGAATCTTTGGACGGCATCAACGACCCTAATATCCCATTCATGAATTGATGCGAACATTTTCAATTTCTCCTATAGGTTAACTAGTTCAATTACGGCAAAAGGGTTTTCTTGCCTAGCGGACACTCGTTGCTGCTTCATAAGCTCGAGAAGGGCTAGAAAGGTTATAACCACTTCTTCCTTATCAGCTGAGGAGTCAAACAGTTCAAAAAAGGTTGTTCTGCTGTTTTTTAATTTCTGCGTTATGAACAGCATTCTATCTGTAATTGTATATCTTTCTATATGCAAGGTGCCAAAGCCGGCGCGTTGTTTGTCTACACGGCGTTCTTTACGGTTAATGACATCTAAAAACATTTGGTGCAGCTTTTCTGGGGTTATGATACCCGTAATTTGGCGTTGTGGCGGATTTACGGCGGCATGTTCCCAATCTACGGTTTCGTCCAAACCGCGGTATACGGCTAACGCGCCAAATTGGCCGCTTTCAGCAAGCTCGGCGGCCTTTTCTTTATATAAACGGTACTCCAGAATTTGACGTACCAAGTCTGCTCGCGGGTCGTCTTCCGATTCGATTTCATCAGCCAACGTTATAGGTAAAGGAAGGAGCATGCGTGCCTTGATGGACAAGAGCGTAGCGGCGAGGACGAGGAAGCCGCTAAGTTCATCCATATCAAGACCTTCGAGCGATTTTACGTGAATAAGATATTGCTCCGTAATTATCGCGATAGGTATATCAAAAATATCCACTTCATGTTTGGAAATAAGTTGGAGAAGCAAATCCATCGGACCGTTAAAGGTATTTACGTTAACGTTAAATGCTGCGTTCATTTTATAACCAACGTAAAATACCGTATACGATAGGATCAAACAGCCAATTTAGAACTCCGAAGATAATCAGAACGATAAGAACGATCTGCATAACCGGCTCCTTGCCTTGCATACGCATCCAGGCGGCCGGGTTGACCGCTTTAACGGCGCGGTTAAGATCCATAGGCCAAATGGGGATGAGGTTGAGTATGGAGAGTAAAAATGTAAGGCGGGCTGCTTCCGAAAAAATGTAGAAAACAGCATATTGCCCTTGATCCATCATTATTGGTTGAGTGTCCATAAACATCATGTATGAAACTAAGGCAAATATCCCCGCGAAAATGAACAGCGAAACAAGTGGAATTATGGCAATGGCGAGTGCGGCTTTTTTTCGGTCGTGTCTGAAATAAAGCGGGTTTGTCTCAACCGGACGACCCCACCCAAAACCGAAAAAGAAGAAGAAAACTAACCCTATAGGCTCAAGATGCTTGAGTGGGTTAAGTGTAAGGCGTTTGGCGGGTTTGATGGTTTTATCTCCGCATACATGTGCGGTTACGGCACGGATTAAACCATGTAGTGTAAAAACGACTATGCCGACAAGAAGCGGTGTGGTTAGTAATAAGATGTTTAATAGAGTCATCGTCTGTAACGTTCTATTGCTTGGTTGTGACCTGTAAAAGTTGTGTTAAATACGTGTCGTCCAGATGCTGGATCCGCCAATACCATAAAAAGATACCTTGTGTTGGCTGGGTTAAGCGCGGCGTTTATGGCGGCGCGGCCTGGGTTTGTTATCGGGCCGGGAGGAAGGCCTCCTCCATTCCTGTAGGTATTGTAAGGTGAGCTTGCCGTCGATTCTATATGCCTGTTTAGTACGTGGCCGTCAGCCGGCGTTTCATATCCCATTAAAGCCAGAGCATAGATTACAGTGGAACACATTTCCAACTGCATTGTACCTGTAAAATTTTGTGTGGGGTGGCGGTTAAGGCGGTTAAAGACGATTGCCGAAACAAGTGGACGCTCACTGGCTAGGCGTGTTTCCATTTCAATAATGCTTGCGATTGTGATAATTTCGTCAATCGTCATCCCAAGCTCCTCTGCGCGCTCTTCCATCTCAAATGTGAATACGCGTTGGAATTGGTTAAGCATCCTGTCTATTAAGTCATTGGGCGTGGCGTTGTGCGGTATGCGGTATGTGTCTGGGAAAAGGTAGCCTTCCAAGGGGTTGGCCCGTCCGGGTATGTTCTGTACGGGTTGTAAAAAGAAAAATTGCGCACCATAGTTGTCTACGGCGTACATCCATTCCTCAAAAGTCCAAAGCCCCATTTCTGCCGTCAATTCCCCAATTTCACGGATGGTTAGCCCCTCTCGGATAGTTATGGTTATGTCCGGTGCGGCCACAAATTCGGCATGTTGCATCATCTGCATAATCTCGTTATTGCGCATATGCGTGTTAAAAACGTATGTGCCGGGGCGTAGCTGGTTGTGTGTACCGTTAAGCCGGGATTCAAGATAGAAAATCCAGGCAGAGCGTACGATCCCCTTATCCTGTAAAACACGCCCAACCTCCAAAGCGTTGGCGCGGTTTGGGTCTGATGTGCCTGCGGTAACTTCGACTGTAAATTCCTGCAGGGGCATACTGGTATCGTTATAAAATAAGCCAATACCGAAAGAATATGCCCACGTGCCGACGAAAATAATCGCGACGACGGCGACGATGATAAAAATTACGTTGAATATCGCGCCGGTCATGAATTCAAATAAGCTGTTAAACCTCCCCATGGCGTATACTCCTTTGTAAGATTTTAAAACTCTATCATATCGCCAAACATGTCTATATTAGATAAACGATTTTCACGCAAAATGTTTTATGATTATTTCAGGTATATTACACTTCCATAATTACTGGCAAGATCATTGGATTTCTTTTTGTTTTCTGCCAAACAAAGTCCTTTACCGCGTCGCGTATCTCCGTTTTTATATACGAATATTCGACGATATTGCGTCGCTCGCATTTTTCTAAGGCCTTGCGTGCGGCGGCGCGCATTTCTTCCATTAGGCTGTCAGATTCCCGTACATATACGAAGCCGCGCGAAATGATGTCTGGGCCGGAGATAATTTGCCCCGTTTCGACCTCTACGCTTAAAGCGACGATGATGATACCATCTTCACTTAGGATTTTACGGTCACGGATGACGATGTTGCCCACGTCGCCGATGCCAAGACCGTCGACGAATACCTGCCCGTTTGTAACGGTGCCGTTTATTTTCGCGCCTTCATTACCTATTTCAAGAACTTCTCCGAGATTTGTTAAGAATACATTCTCCCGCGGCATACCCATGCCGGCGGCAAGTTCGCAGTGGTGCTTGAGGTGCTTATATTCGCCGTGTATCGGCATAAAGTACTTTGGCGCAAGAAGCGCGTGCATCAGCTTTATCTCTTCTTGTTTAGCATGTCCGGAAACGTGTATTTCCGCCAAAGATTCATATATAACATCCGCGCCTTTTTTGAACAGGTCATTGATAAGGCGGGTGATAGATTTTTCATTCCCCGGGATGCTGGACGCAGATATGATAACCCTGTCGCCGTGTTTGATTTCGACTTGCTTATGGTCGTTTGTGGACATGCGAGTCAGCGCGCTCATTGCTTCGCCTTGGCTGCCGGTGGTGATTGTGACGAGCTGCCCGTCCACGTAATTCTTGATGTCGCCGATATTTATAAGCACTTTGTCCGGGATATTTAAGTATCCCAATTCCGAGGCTACTTTAACCACATTAAGCATGGACCTGCCGACGAACGCGACGCGACGCCCATGCCGCTTGGCCGTATTTACGATTTGCTGTATCCGTGGGATGTTTGAGCTGAATGTAGCGACGATTATCCTGTTGTTTTGAGTTTTGTTGAAGATATTTTCAAAGGATTCTGCAACCTGCCGCTCACTGATTGTGTAGCCTTTAAGTTCCACGTTCGTGCTATCGCACATAAACAACAAAACACCGGCTTTGCCAAGTTCAGCAAACCGTTGCAGATCCATCTTTTCGCCCTGGATGGGTGTATGGTCTATTTTAAAGTCGCCCGTGTGGACGATAACGCCAGCCGGCGTTTTTATCGCCAAAGCAACCGCTCCTGCGATGCTGTGGGTAACGCTTATAAACTCAATTTCAAAATGTTTGCCAAGTTTGAAGGACTGCCCAGGTTGTATGCAATGGCGCTTAACCGTGTTGAGTAGGCCATGTTCTTTTAGTTTCAATTCGGAAAGCCCCAAAGTGAGGGTTGTGCCGTAAAGCGGTACGTTCAGCTCCCGCATGAAGTACGGTACGGCCCCAATATGATCCTCATGCCCGTGGGTGAGGATCACGCCTTTCACCCTATCGCGGTTCTTAACAAGGTACGAGAAATCGGGGATAACTAGGTCTATGCCCAGCTGGTCGTCCTCCGGAAAGGCGACACCGCAGTCTACAACTATTATATCTTCGCCAAACTCAAGTACATATAGATTTTTGCCTATTTCGTGGATTCCTCCGAGGGCAAATGCCCGGAGTTTTAGTTTTGATACTGATTTGGATGCCATTAAATCTCCTTAATAAGTTTAGAACTCTACTTCATAATCATCCAAACGCTCGTCAAAAAGAGCGGCGACGGTTTCAAACTCGTCGTCGTCAAGCTCCTCAAAGACCATGTTGTCCGCGTCAGACCCGACTTCTTTGAAGATAACGGCCTCGGCCTCGTCGTCGTCAATCAGGTCAGTTTCCACAACCAGCATGTAACGGATGCAGTTATGGGTAAGTTCGTCCAATACGACAAACTCTATCTCCACGCCGTCTTCGTCAGTTATTTTGATGATCATATCGTCGTTCATTTTTGTATTTTCTCCCTTAGTTTTAATATCCCGCGCCTTTTCGTCCAAAAAATCTTGCAGGATAATAACAGCGGCAAGTTTGTCAACATGCTCGCCGCGTTTGTGGCGGGGTACGCCTCCTTCGGCTAATACCCGCTCCGCTATAACGCTTGTAAAACGTTCATCTCTCAAATAAATATCTTGCAACGGCAGCGCATTTTGCAATTTGTCTTTAAATTCCAAGGTTTTATTGGTCTGCTCGCTTATTTTTGTATCGGTACGTATGGGGTAGCCGACAACGATTCTTAAAATATTTTCTCTATCAACAATCTCTTTAATCTGGTTGATGAAAGCCCACTTTTTTTCGGTTGGCTTGCGGATGATACTATTAAGGCCGCGCGCGGTGATGCCAAGCTCATCGCTGATGGCAAGGCCGACGGAACGGTCCCCAAAATCTATGCTCAAAGTCCTCATATTACCGGTTTATTCCTCATAGAGATAGAAGCGGACAAGCTCTTCCAGCAATTCGTCCTGCCCGATGCGGGTGATGATTTTGCGTGCGTTGCGGTGGTTAGTGATGTATGTTGGGTCGCCGGAAAGGATATAGCCCATAATTTGGTTTATAGGATTATAGCCTTTATCAATTAAGGCTTCGCAAATTTCACCCATCATATCCCGTATATTAGTTTCTGTTTTACTTGCAAGCATTTTTATCTCTGCGGGAGATATTTTTTGGGTTTCGTAAATATCACGTTTTTCGGGCATATGTTTGTCCTCACTTGATTTACAATTTTATCACTGTAATTGTTACTATTTTATTACAATCCATGAAGTAAATCAACTATTTTTTTTCTATGTCATTTGATTGACATATAATACCTTTACAAGGAGGGGAAGCGTGAGAATACCCAATTATCCGTGTATCCAGGATTTGGTACTGTAAATTTATGTCACTTTCCAAATAAACCTCTAAATAATTTGGCGTATAGCCTACGTAGTTGCCGGTTTTTAACTGTTTTTCGTATAAAACAGGAAAGGTTTTGCCTATATTTAAGTTGATAAAGTCAATCTTTAACCGCTCAGCCAATGTAAGCATTTCTTGTACGCGCTTTGTTTTAAGGCTGTCCTTCACTTTGCCGGGCATTTCCGCTGCCGCCGTGCCTTTTCTCGGTGAAAATGGGAAAGTGTGGATGGCGGCAAAGCCGATGCTTTTGGCAAAAGCAAGGCTCTCTTCAAAATCTATGTCCGTCTCCCCAGGGAAGCCGACGATAATGTCTGTCGTGACGGCCATGTCAGGGTGTACCGTACGTAAAGAGGTCACTGCGCGGCGGTACTCCTCCGTAGTGTAATGCCTGTTCATCGCGCGTAATGTTTTGTCGCAGCCGGATTGTAGCGATAAATGTACGTGCGGGCAAAGTTTGGGAACATCTTTAAAAGCCGCGAGCAGGGCAGGGGTGACGCCATTTGGGTTGATGGAGCTTATCCTGATGCGCCGTACACCGTCTATAACCGTAACTTTGCGGATTATATCGGATAAAACCGTGTCATCAAAACGATAGGAATCAAGTGAAATACCGGTTAGCACAATTTCCTTACAGCCGTGATCCGCTAAGTTTTGCACTTCTTTGACGATTTCGATAGGACTACGGCTGGTGCTGCACCCGCGGACATGCGGGATGATACAGTACGCACAATAATTATCGCACCCATCTTGCACTTTTATACTTGCGCGTGTGCCAGAAAAGGATATTAATTGCGACAGAAACCTGCCATCTTTAGAGATATAAGCCAAGGTATCCGTGTTGCCTGCATAATTTTCAACAAGCTCAACGATTTTATCACGCTCATCCATACCTATAACGATATTTACGCCTTCTATGTCCCTCACTTCATCTGCATTGTTTTTGGAGTAACAACCCATTACGACGACAATGCTATTTGATGCGTTTGCAGTGCGGGCCGTACGGCGTATTGCTTGGCGGCTTTTCCTGTCACTAACGGCGGTAACGGTGCAAGTGTTTACGATGTAAACATCAGCGCCTCTTTCAAAATCAACAATCGTATATCCGGCGGCGGCAAACATGGAAAGGGTTGCCTCGGTATCGTAGGCGTTCACCTTACACCCAAGCGTACGTGCCGCTATGGTTTTCTTTTGCAATCTATTCATCGCAGTAAATCCGGTCTGTTTTTTAATGTTAGTTCCAAGGATTTTGATTGCCGCCATTTTTCGATTTCCCCATGGTTACCGGAGAGGAGTACTTCCGGCACTGGCAGTCCTTCTACAAGCGGAGGGCGTGTGTATTGAGGATATTCAAGCAAATTAAGCGAAAAGCTTTCGTCAATACCAGAATTATCGTTGCCAAGTACACCTGGCAACAAACGCGCGGTTGCGTCGATTATAGACAGCGCAACAATCTCTCCGCCCGTAAGGATAAAATCGCCGATAGAGACTGCCTCGGGATTTATAATATCCATCACACGCTCGTCCACACCTTCGTAATGGCCGCAGATGATGACTATATCACGTTCGTGCGTAAGTTCCCGTGCGTAGGTCTGATTAAAAACACGTCCACGCGGCGACGTGATAAGCGTACGGGGGTGTGCTAAGCCCGCCGCAACCTGCTTATAAGCACACAAAACAGGCGGGGCTTGCATAACCATGCCAGGACCTCCGCCGTATGGGTAATCGTCTACCTTGCGGTGTTTGTTGTTGGAAAAGTTGCGAATGTCAACTAGTTCAACGTTGAATGCCTCGTTACGCAAACCGCGCCCAACGACACTGTGAGAAAGAGCATCACGCAACATATCGGGGAACAAAGTAAGTACTGTAAACCTCATAAATTATAAACCGGGCAACAGCTCTACTACCATACGTTTGGCTGAAACATCTACCTGTTTAACACATTGCTTTATCGCGGGAAGCAGAAGCTCCGATTTGTCCGCTTTTCTTATGATGTATACATCGTTTGCGCCTGTTTGAATGATTTTAATTATTTCGCCAAGTTTGTTATTTTGCATGTCAAAAACTTCCATATCGAGTAAGTCGCGATGGAAGTATTGGTCATCCTCCAAGGGTAGAGCCATTTCCGGCGGGATTCTAATTTTGGCGTTACGTAAAGCCTCAGCCGCGTTTGTGTCTTCTATACCACGGAACTTTAAGTAAACCAGGTTTTTTTGGAAACGATGCGCTTCAATATCCATTTTGCGGCTGATAGCGTCTCCACCCCTTACCATGTCAACGTGAACGGTGGAGAGAAACGCGAAGCGAGCCGGTTCGTCAGTTAAGGGGAAAACCCTAACCCAGCCTTTAAGCCCCGTAGGGGCGGTAATAACGCCGATTTCAAAATAATTGTCCACGTCTATTCGTCGCCGTCTGATTCGCTTGTTTCAGGGGTGGACTTGTCTCCGATTTCCACAAAAACATGCTCGTTTTTGTGGATGGCAGATGCCTTGACAACGGCGCGGATGGCCTTGGCGATGCGCCCTTGCCTACCTATAACCTTGCCCATATCATCTTTGGCGACGTGTAGGCGCAGGCGGGTTTGCTTGCCGTCCATGGTTTCAGTAACCCTAACTTCATCGGGTTTATCCACTAAACCCTTGGCAATAATTTCCAGGAGTTCCTTCACTTTATATAGCTCCTTGTTTTACCAACAAAGATTTAACGGTATCGGTAGGTTGCGCGCCGTTTTTCAGCCATTTTTTAGCAGAGTCAACGTTTAACTTAACTTCTGCCGGGTTTTTAAGTGGGTCGTAGGTACCGATTTCTTCCAATACGTTACCGCTACGGGGTGTACGGCTGTCTGCTACTACGATGCGGTAGAAGGGTTTTTTCTTTGCGCCCATTCTCTTAAGTCTGATTTTAACCATTTCTTTTTGTTTCCTCCAATTGATAATATATAGATAGGCAAATTCATATGAAACCAACGAATTAACCATTTCTTTTTGTTTTTTGATTTTAATTATATTATTTATCTAGAAAGGCAGGTTCATATTGTTCATATTAAATTTGCCTTTTTTACCCATTTTCTTAGGATTGCCGGAAAATTGCTTCATCATGTTCTTCATCATTTCGAATTGCTTTAACAGTGCGTTGATATCCTGTACGGATTTACCGCTGCCAGCCGCAATGCGCCGCTTGCGTGACGCGTTAAGAAGATCGGGGTTGCGCCGTTCCTTCGGCGTCATGGAGCGTATGATAGCTTCTATGCCGGCTGACGCGTTTTCATCTATCTGTGCGTTGCCTACCATTTTATTAAGGCCGGGGATCATGCCTAAAATACTGCTCAGTGAACCCATTTTCTTAATTTGTTGGTATTGCGCCAGTAAATCCTCCAGATCGAAGGTGTTTTTACGTAGTTTGGCTTCAAGCGCTTCGGCTTCTTCTTCGTCTAGTGCTGTTTGGGCTTTGTCTATCAGTGTAAGGATATCACCCATGCCTAGGATGCGGCCGGCCATACGGTCTGGGTGGAAAGGTTCCAACTCGTCCATCTTTTCACCCATGCCGACGTATTTAATTGGCTTACCAGTAATCTTGCGTACGCTCAGCACTGCACCGCCACGTGTGTCGCTGTCGAGTTTCGTGACGATAACGCCGTCCACTCCAATTTTTTCGGAGAAATTATCCGCCACGTTTACCGCGTCTTGCCCTGTCATCGCATCAACAACAAGTAAAATTTCCTGCGGTTTGACCGCTTCGCGTATTTCGACAAGTTCATTCATCAGTTCGTCGTCGATATGCAGACGGCCGGCCGTGTCGATAATAACGACATCATAACCCATGTGGTTGGCATGGGTTATCGCGGATGTGGCGATTTTGACGGGCTTTTCGTCAACACCCATCTCAAATACAGGTACGTTATACCCAGCACCGACAACCTGTAACTGCTTAACAGCAGCCGGGCGGTAAATATCACAGGCTACAAGGAGTGGCTTTTTGCCTTGTTTGCGTAATTGCCCGGCAATCTTACCGGCCGTCGTCGTCTTGCCAGCGCCCTGAAGGCCGCAAAGCATGTATACCGTTGGCGGCCTATCGCTAAACGTTAGCTTAGCATTTGTTGTACCCATAAGGGCCGTAAGCTCTTCATTAACTATCTTAATAACGTGCTGGCCGGGGTTAAGACCTTTCATGACTTCGTCGCCCAAGGCCTTTTCGCTTACACTTGATACAAATTCCTTAACAATCTTGAAGCTGACATCCGCTTCCAAAAGGGCAAGACGAACGTGTCGCATGGCTTCGGTAACATCCTTTTCGGACAATTTGCCGACACCGCGCAGCTTCTTAAAAACCTCAGATAGTTTTGTGGATAGATTGTCAAACATTTTTGATATCGCGGATATGTTGAAACTATGTTCGCAAAATCATCCGCGCTCCTTCGCTGTAAAAAATCCTACTAAATATACAATATATTTGCGCTATTGTCAAACATTATTTTTATTCCACAATTTCGAATGTTGTCTTAGCCATTTCATTTCCGTTAATAGTGATTATTAATTCGTGAAGCCCGGGATATATTCTCCTGGATGAGGTTTCGTTTATTGTGTGTTTACGGGTTATCAGGATTTTACCGGGCGGGCAGTTTCGTTCCGATATACGGTTTTCTTTAAATTTCAATTGACCGTTTGCCTTAATAAATCCTATGTCATAGCCTATTCGTATTTTCATGCCTTCGGCGGATTCGTTATTTATCTCGAAAGAAAAAGTTAAATCATCGTTCAAACGAGTTATAGCGGTGCAGGATAGAATTTTTACGGATATGCCCATGGGTTTTGCCAAGCCGAAAAGTTCCAACACAGGGGGATATGCCTTTTTTAGCATTGTCCTGCATGCGTGCTTAATGATTTTTTCGGTGTTTTTGCTTCCGCCGTTTAGCCACCTCTGCCCGGTAGTAACTACAAGGTCCGGCGCAATTTTAGACAATTCGTTAAGGTTGTTGGCGACGGATTTACGGACGTACTCCGACGGGTCGTCTTTTATTGCTTCTAAAATGGGTAGAGCGTAGCCGGGTTTTTTCTTAACTGTTTGCAATCTGCCGCCCCAGGGTATGGCCAGCCTGCTGCCTTCGCTTGCAAGGCGGCGCACATGTTCATCTTCGGACTTTGTCCAATCCATCATGATGTGAAGCATTTCGTCGGGGTATTTATCTATAAATGGCCTTACCGCAAATTCACCCGTTGTGTGTTTTGTAATATTCGCAATCGTCTTCGTTGATTCGTTAAGGTGTTCAAGCCCGCATTCGGATATATAGTGCATTAGAACCATACCTTGCGCAGTATTGCAACTTGGTATAATGGTGTTAATACTGCCGAGCGACGTTACGAAATTAACGGGAAGGGTTTGCGAAAGTGCTTTGGCGATATGTGACATCCTTGCAAACATTTCCAAGTTATCCCAATTATCGTTAAAAATTTTCTGTATAAAAATATCTGAAGGAAATGTATTGTAAAGAGAAACCAGCTTAGTTGCCAGATCACTCAAAGATGGCTTGGAAAACATGTCTTTTACATTTGACATTTGTTGGTCTCCTTGCGGTTGTAGGGGCACCTGCGGCCGCCAGCAGGCGCACACAGTGCGCCCCTACATTATTGAAAATATATTTCTTTATCCGGGTCGGCTTCATCGGTTTGCTCATAAACCTCTTCCGGCGCGACAACATTCTTGCTCATCGCGTCTGTCCGGTCTTTTTTTACTAGCCTGCCTTCCGGGAAGAGGGCGCGGAATTCAGCTCCCGTAATTTTTTCTTTTTTAAGAAGAAGGTCAACGGTTGTGTGCATAATGTCCATGCAGTCCGTCAATACGGCCATGGCACGCTGGTATCCATCTTCGACGATGCGTTTGATCTCCGTGTCTATAAGCTGTGCCATGTTTTCACTGAAATTGCGGGTTTGACCCCAATCTCGTCCGATAAACACTTCTTCCGCCTCGCCGCCGAGTTGGATCGGGCCGATGGCATCGCTCATGCCGTAGCGCATGACCATGTTGCGTGCGATTCCCGTAGCGCGTTCTATATCGTTGGACGCACCCGTGGTGATGTCTCCGATAACTAGCTTTTCCGCTACGCGGCCGCCCAGGAGGACGGCGATTTCCTGCTCCATCTTGCCTTTAGTCATGCTTAAGCGCTCTTCCATAGGAAGTGGCATTGTGTAGCCGCCGGCTTGGCCTGTGGAAATAATCGAAATCATATGCACAGGATCAGTATCCGGAAGCATTTCAAACATAATGGCGTGACCTGCTTCGTGGTACGCGGTGATGCGCCGCTCGCGCTCGGTAACGACGCGGCTCTTTTTCTCCGTGCCAATGCCAATCTTGACAAAAGCCTTACGGATATATTCCGCTGAAATTTCTTCTTGGTTATCCCGTGCGGCAAGGAGTGCCGCCTCGTTGAGAAGGTTCTCCAAATCCGCGCCGGTAAAACCGGGTGTTGTTTGGGCGACGGCTTTAAAGTCCACGTCATCCGCCATGCGTTTGGTTTCGGCATAGAGGCGTAATATATCCTCCCTGCCGCCAACGTCTGGGCGGTTTATGACGACGCGCCTGTCAAAACGGCCTGGGCGGAGAATTGCCGGGTCCAAGATATCCGGCCTGTTCGTTGCCGCAAGCACGATGACGCCAGTGTTTTTGCCAAAGCCGTCCATCTCAACTAAAAGCTGGTTAAGGGTTTGTTCCCTTTCGTCATGGCCGCCGCCAAGGCCCGCGCCTCTCCTGCGGCCTACGGCGTCTATTTCGTCTATAAATATGATGGCAGGTGCGCCTTTTTTGGCTTGGGAAAACAAATCGCGGACGCGGCTTGCACCAACGCCGACGAACATTTCCACAAAATCCGAACCGCTGATCGAAAAGAAGTTAACCCCGGCCTCGCCTGCAACGGCGCGTGCGATAAGCGTTTTACCTGTACCCGGAGGGCCAACAAGAAGTACACCCTTAGGTACGCGGGCTCCAATGTTTTCAAACTTATCTGCATGTTTAAGGAAGGCAACGATTTCGGCCAAATCCTCCTTTTCCTCAATAAGGCCGCGTACTTTGTCAAACGTAACCTTGTTTGCGTCATCAGGTGGGGTAACCTGAGCCTTTGTGCGTGAAAAAGACATAACCCCGCCGCGACCGCCGCCGCCGGACATCTGCGATATGATAAAAAAGAGCAGAAATACGCTGATAACGATAAGGATAAGCGTTGGCAAGAACATAAGGAACGACCCGGATTGCACAGGTGTGCGAATATCAAGCTCGCGTGCGTCGGGATTGTAAAGCGACCAAGGTTCCGCAAAATTCGTAACGAAGTGCAGGACATTGAAAATACTTACTGTAATTTCACGCCCATTATAGAAAGTGACTGTTGCCTCGCCAGCGGAAGCAAACGTGGAGTCGCCTTGTATTACGATAGAGGTGATACTGTCCGGACGCTCTGTAATGTCAAGCACCAAATCACCGTAAACATACGCCGGACCTGTATCCGTTGCGTTAAAATTGCTGATAGTGTAAATAACCAATAGTGCAAAACCAAAAACTATGCCGTACAACAAAAAATGCTTTCCAAACTTACCCATTCTACTTTCTATTCTCCGTTCTTTGTTTTTAACTAGTCATCAAAAGATAAATATCCAATATATTGTAATCCGCGGTATTTATGTGCAAAATCCAATCCATAGCCTACAACAAATTTGTTGGGTATAGTGAAGCCAACATAATCCGGGTGAATATTGTCTAAAATGCGGCCGGACGGCTTGTCCAAAAGCGTACAGAGTTTTACAGATGCCGCTCCGCGCCCGGCAAGGCGCTTGTACACGAAGTCGATGGTACGGCCTGTGTCTGCGATATCTTCAATAACGAGGACATGCTTGCCTTCGACAGAAGCCTGTAGGTCCAATAAAAGCTCCATATTCGCGCTGCTTTTCATGCCCTTGCCATAACTGGAAACATCCACAAAATCAATTTCCGTTTCCGGCGGCAAAAGTTTCATCAAGTCTGAAGAAAACATAAATGAGCCATGTAAAACGCATACCAAAATAAGTGATTTACCTTCATAATCCAAACGAACCGTTTCAGCAAGCTCCATAACTCGGCGTCTGAGCATCTCTTCTGGAATTAATGGAATTACCTTTTCCCCCATTTTATCACCTTAAAAGTTTTTATCTATTCTACCACACTTTTCGTAAATAGTATAGTCTTTTTTTAATTAATGGTAAATTAATTGGAAAAATATTTCAAATCAATAATTGCTGCAGAAATAAAATACAAGCCTATATGCTCGCGCTTATGGAGTAAATTAAGGCTATCCCTATGTGTGCTGGGAAAATGGGTACTGTGCGGCGGAGTGTCGTGGAGGCTATTAAATTTTGTTTGATTTTGTCGGGGAATTGTTGGTAAATTAAATGTAAAGTACGATTATGATTTGAAATATTGTACAAAACCGGCGAATATATTAAGATATAAACACACCTCCATACATACATAGCCACAATTTAGGTTATGCGGAGGTGTTTATGTTTTGCCCGGTAATCGACGGAAACTCATTCCCGCAAATTCTTGCGGTAGAGGAAGAAAAGAAATACCTTGATAAATATGAAAACGGAAATGAAGAAGAAAAACAAGAAGCAAAAAATGTCCTAATCACAAGAAATTTGCGACTTGTGGCGCATGTTGTGAAAAAGTATACGATTAAAGGCGTGGAGCAGGATGACCTAATCTCCATCGGAACTATAGGTCTTATTAAGGGAATAACGACATATAAAATTTCCCGTGGGACAAAGCTTGCGACTTATGTATCTAGATGTATAGAAAATGAAATCCTAATGGAACTACGGCGATTAAAGAGCCGTAGCCGTGAGATGTTTCTGAGCGACCCTGTTGGTGTAGATAAAGAAGGAAACAGCATTACGTTGGAAGATAGGTTAAAAGATGAGGGATATTCCATTGAAGAATCTGTGGGAATGAAGCTGGATGGCGCGCGTTTATCAAAAATAATGATGAGTGCGTTAACGGAGCGTGAACGCCGTATAATTATAACGCGATACGGCCTTATAAACGGCGAAGAAAAAACACAGCGTGAAGTGGCCAAGATGCTAAGTATATCGAGGTCTTACGTGAGCAGGATAGAAAAAAGAGCACTGGAGAAATTGAGCGTAGAATTTAATTGACTATACTAAAGTCATCAGCATACCAACTATAATGCCGGCAAGAACAAAACCTGCAGGCACGCGGTCTTTGTTTGTTGCTATTGCTTGCGGTATTATTTCCCCAAAGACGACGTAAAGCATTGCGCCGCCAGCAACGGAAAACGCAAGAGCTAATGCGACGTCAGAAATTCCGCCTATAAGCATACCCAAAGCTGCACCAATTACAGTTGGCACACCGATTAAGAATATTAATAAAACAGCTTTAATTTTTGACATGCCGCCGGAAATAAGGGGTGCGGCGACTGCCATGCCCTCGGGTATGCAGTGCAAGCCAATCATAAGCGCGATCGTAAAACCTAGGGATAAATCTACAGTCCCCGCAGCACCTATCGCAATCCCTTCTGGAAAATTATGCAGACCGATTGCTATAAGAATGATAATGCCGGACTTTAACATGCTTCTCTTGCCGGCTAAAATATCTTCCGCGTGGAAAAATTCTGTATACGAATTGTGCATTGTGCTAAGTTTTTCTTTTTTTCTGGTGATTTTGTCAACAATTTTGTTAAGTGTAAATACGAGGCCTACACCGATAAGCAGACCAAGGATTGTAATACTCATGCCAAATACTTCTCCACGATTATACCCTGCGTGTTCGATAGATTCAGGTATCAGTTCAAGAAAAACGATACATGCCATTATCCCGGCGGCAAATGATAGGAAAATGCTAATCATTCTTTCCGTTTTTGCGCCCCATATGGCAGTGATAATACCACCCAAACCCATGCCTACCATGCCTGCAAGTACGCTCATTAATATAATCTGCATAATAAAACCTTCTTTCGTAAGAGTTGAAGTTAGCCATAACTAACTGTTAATATGTTAGCATAAGCTAACATATTTGTCAATACTTTTATGTAAATTTATTTGGCTTGTGCGTATGTCGTTTTTATGTTATAGTTTAGTGTGGGAGTGGGTGTTAGATTATGAAAACACAGGAATCGTCTGAAAATTATTTAGAAGCGATTTTAATGTTAGGTAAGAATGATGATCCCGTTCGCGCCGTTGATATAGCAAAATTGCTTGACTTCTCAAAACCAAGCGTTAGCATTGCCTTGAAGGCACTGCGTGAAAACGGGTTTATCACCGTCAATGCAGGCGGTTTAATTTCACTTACTGAAACGGGGCGGAAAATTGCCGAAAGTGTGTATGAACGGCATACCTTGCTGCATAACTGGCTGATAATGCTGGGGGTAAGTGAGGAGACGGCCCTGCACGACGCCTGCCATATGGAGCACGGAATGAGCGAGGAAAGTTATCTTGCTTTGAAACGTTATATAGAGGAATGTTCGTAGAATAGTTACATACGTAACTGTTCTACGAACAAGCTGGGACGCTTGCGCGTTGCCAGCTTTACTTTGAAGTAGTATCAAAATTTTAACAAGTTAAATTTTGATACTACTTCAAAGTAATTCCTCTATATGAGATAATAGAAGCCAACAGATAACGAAAAAACACCTGCGGCAACATAAAGTGAGCCGCGGGTGTTTTATTTGAATCGATAAAGTAGCGGAATCCGGATTTGAACCGGAGACCCTACGGGTATGAACCGTATGCTCTAGCCAGCTGAGCTATTCCGCCATACATACTGCGACTGCAAAACCAGCCGTGAGATGTATATTACCACAAATTTTCTATTAAGTCAAGATATTTTTTATTGAACGCAAAGAAAATGTACCTTACCGCGTTTGTTGCCTAATATACCTGTTAAACGCGTAATTTAATCGGAACATACAATAGAAATTGATAGCATTTCAGCCCCTTTTGTATTTCTTCGTCGTCATTGATATTTTCACCCATAATTTGACGCTCGTTATCATAGGTAAAATTTGAGTTTTCTATCCAGCGCATAATCTTGCTTGCTCCATTTAGCAAACTTTCGTCGTATCCTTCGTGTGAAATGGAGGTTGCATATAAACCGCCTTTAAACTCGATTAACTCATATGGGGCTAAATCGGTTTTGTTAATGTCGTCGTTTACGGCGCATATCATGCTGAACTTGCCATCTTTTGTCAAAATAAAATCCAATCCATATTTTGTAAGGTGTTTTTTGAAGGGTATTACATGTTCATTTTTATCTATCCAAGCCCACAAACTCCAGAGCCTGTCTTCATCTGCGGCGGTGTGGTATCCGGTTGATACTGCCTTGAATTTTGGTAACCGGACAAGGGTTGGTTCGTGGTGCCATAACCTTAAATTATCGTTGATTTCGATTAAGCGCTTGAAACTGGATGGGTTGCCTTCATACTCCATGGTTATGATTTGCTGCTCTATTTCCTTCGCTTTTTCGAAAAGTAGCTTAATGTCAGATTCTTTGTTAAAATCAATTTTCCTAAAATGGTTGACAAATGATGAGATGATATGCTTTAATTCATGAAGTAGTGATATTTCACCGTCAATGTCATCGATTTTTTTGCCAAGGACATCTAAGACGATATCACTTCCTGACGAATTAAAGATTATATGGATGTCTTTGATGCTGATATTAAGTTTGCGTAGAATTAGGATCTGCTCTAGCTTTTTTACGGCCGCTTCGTCATAAAGGCGGTAGGCGTATTCGTCCGTGCGTATGCTTGTGATCAGCCCCATGTCTTCGTAGTAGCGGAGCGTTCTTGCCGATATACCGTACCTTGCCGACATATCCTTGATTTTTGTGAGATTATTCATGCGTGTCCTCCTGAAAGGTTATTTATATATAGGGTACACGCTTCCCCACGGGCAGAGTCAAGGGTTTTTCAACAAAAATTAATAGACTTTTTATACGGATCCGGAATCGAAAGTAAACCCGCGCCCATGGACGTCGGACACTACGTTTGTTACCATGAAGCATTTATCGTCGTGTTTGTTTACTATATCGATTAATCGTTTGTAATTCTGCTTCTCGAGTGTTATCATAAGCATGGGAATTTTTGTATCCGAATATGCGCCGGTGGTGGGGATAACCGTAACGCCGCGTCCAAATGCTTCCATGATATCCCTTGCGATCTCTAAATGTTTGGAGCTTATGATGTTGACGCATTTCTTTTTATTAAGCCCATTTTCTATTTGCGCCATTACGATAGATGTAATCACGTTTGACAGTATTGCGAAGAAAAACGCGTTTATATCGAAAACAAGCAGGCATAAGGTTACGACTATCGTGTCGATTAAAAGTAAGCCAACGGACGGCCGTAGGTTAAAATATTTTTTAAAGATAAGCGGCGGGACGGCCGTGCCCCCGCTGGATGCTTTGTTGTGATATAGGGTACATGCGGCGATGCCGAAGAGCGCAGAGCCGAAAATCATTGAAAGCATCGTGTCTGCAACCAGCATTTCACGCGGGATTATGCCCAAAAATACCGGTAATGAGAAAGCTCCGATTGCGGTGTTAAGCGTATATTCCTTGCCCAGCAAAAAATACGCCAACACAATGACGACGCCTTGGCCTATCCAAACCGTAACCGTCCTATCCCAACCGAAGAATGATTCGGCGATGATAGCCAGGCCCGTAAGCCCACCGGCCGCAATGTCGTGCGGCGCGAGGAACAAGTTTACGCCGACGGCTATTAAATTTACTGCAATCATAATAAATATAATCTTTTTTACCCAATACTTAACCATACTCCACCTTTTGCTTCCTTCGTTTTTAATACTATTATAGTTTGCCACAAACTGCGTTATAAAATCCGTATAAAATCTTTTTATAGAGGACTATTCGTAGAATAGTTACATATATAGTTATTCTACGAACAGGCTGGGACGCTTACGCTTTGCCCAGCCTTACTTTGAAATAGCAATAAATTTTTAGCAAGCTAAGTTTTGTTGCTATTTTAAAGTAATTCCTCTATATAAGTTATTTGCATAACAATTTACCGCCTGCTTATCTCAGTTTTCGTAAACCTCTCCGGCGTAAACATTTGGGTAAAACCGGATGGAGGGTATTCTTCACCAAAACCCACATCCTCAACGGATCCGCGTACGATGCCGCCTTCCTCCTCCGCAAGGAGGGTAATGTTTAGGCGCGTCTTGCCGCTTGGCCGCTGGGGCAGACCGTTTACTTCAACCTCGCCGATTAGTCTGCATTCGTCTATTTTATGTTCCTTGTCAATTCTTTCCAAGATTTTAAGGTAGAACTCAGTCATATCCTTCGGCTCGTTTCCGGAAAGTGTAAATATCTGGGATTTTTTAGCGAATTCGTACGGCGTGCCGCGGCGTATCATCGGGAAGAATGATTTTTGCGCGTCGCCGATCTCTATACCGATATCGTGCGGTATCGTTACCATAAAATCTACGTTTAACTTATCCGTTTGCATATCGCGGCTTTGGCTCAGCCCCATTTTCATTGCCGCATAATACGTTGCGCCGAAAGAGATGTCCAAATGCGGCCGCTCCGAACGGTATATCTTGCTTTCGTCATTAAAGATTTCAACGAGCATATTTTTCACCCATGGCATGAGGGACGATCCACCCTCCAAAAGCACTCTATTCACCTCGTCTGGCGCGATCGCGCCGTTATATGCCTCGCGTAGGGTCTTTATCGTCAGTCTGCGAGTTTTTGATATGAAATTGTTGATAAGCTCATCAAAATCGTCGCGCGTAAACTGCTCCACAAACGGCGGCACACAGAAGGTGAATGGGATGCGGAACGTTTTAACGCCGCTAAGCCGCTCCTTCGCTTCGCGCGCTCGTACGGCGATTTCGGCTTGGTTTTCCGGCGCGATATCCGTTACGGCTAACCCGGTTTTGGCTGTTATAGTCCTATAACAAAACTCCGCCAGCATATCATCTATGTTATCACCCCCGTGTGAGGCTTCTCCGCCTTCGGAAATAACCTGTAGCCGGAGACTGCTTTCTGTTTTTTCGGTAACGTGGAAGAGGGTGATGTCCAGCGTGCCGCCGCCAAAGTCGAATACGAGGATTCTTTCATCCAAATCAAGCTCACGGCGGAAATTGTATGTTAATGCCGCGGCCTTTGGTTCCTCTATTAGGCATATCAGCTTGTCGGAAAGCTCGGCTAGTCTAACCGCGCGCATGGTGGCCTTCTTGGCCGCGTCGTCAAAATCGTACGGTACGGAAACAACAAGCCCGGCGATCTCTGCTTTGGGGTTTAAGCTGTATATATGGCGTACAAGTTCTTTAAGGATGAGTGCGGAGATTTCTTCGGGTAAAAAATTCTTGCCATCCAATAAAATCGGCTCGTTAGTACCCATTTTGCGCTTGATGCTGCGGATCGTGGCTTGCGGGTACAGCTTGATTGACCTATAAGCCTCTTCGCCGACAATCCATTCGCTCCCATCATCGCTGTTTCTGTACTGTACGACGGATGGAAGGGGTATTTTACCGAAGCCGTTTGAGATGTCGACGGGCACTGGTGTGCGGTTTGCGTTATCCCAATAAGATATAACCGAGTTCGTCGTTCCAAGGTCTATGCCTAAAATATACCAATCTTCAGGCAAGTTGCCTTTGGATTCGATTTCCTTGCGGTATGCTTCCCAGTTCATATTGTATGCCTTTCTAGAGTGACTTCGCATGCTGAGTTAGATTTAGAGTTGCGGATGAAGCCGCGGCTTCTAAAGTTATATCATTAAATGTATTTCCTGATTATAATCCGCCATTGGGAAAAGCTCGCCGAAGCCGCAGTCGGATAATTTAACGGTGCATTCATTCGGATTTTTGAAGTTTACGCTTAGGTTCAGCTTCGTTGTGCCTGGCGGGCGGGTTGGTAAATCACGCAGAGGTATTGTGGCGAGCTGGCGTATTTCGCCTTCGTCGTTACGGCTGTAGAGTGGTATATCACAATCTGCCGCGCCAGTGCCGCCGAGGTATATAAAATGGAAATTGCCGCGTTCCTGCCACCAAAAACTACCCATCTCAACGATTGGAAGAAACTTTTCGCGTTTAATGTTTTGGTGCTTATTCTGAACCAGAACTCCAATGTCAATGGTTAGGCGGTGGCTGTCCTCTATCATAAATTTTGGTATGTCTATAACGCCAAGTGCCGCCGCCGCACGTATGGATGCGCCACTTGCCGCTGCTGCTTTTGGGTTTTTATCTATTATTACATTCGCGCGAGGATAAAGCTCCCTTATCGTGTCGCGCACCCAAAGCATCTCAAATCCGCCGCCGCTGCATAAAATGGTATCGATACTGACGGCATTATCACCCGCAAGGTTAAAAAGCCGCTTGAGAAATACGGTGAACCGCTCTTTGTATGGGCGCAACGTTTCGTTCATAACTTTGTCTGTAACCGATAAAACGACTGGTGGGTAGAGGAAGTTGTAGTATAATTTGACAGGGCGGCCGCCAGGCTGAAATTGGAAAAGTACATCCTTGTGTTGGTATGAAAAGCTTTTTATCTGTTCATATATCTGCGGATTTATTTTGTCTTTAGATATGGCGGCCTCACTGCAGTAGTGTTCGGTAATGAGTTTGTCCATAGCGGCGTCTATTGCGTCCGTACCGATGTTTTTATCGAAAAAGGATGAAAGGCATTTTATCATGCATACTCCTTCGTCCTCATCGGCGGGAATGATTTCGTAAATTCCGCCGCGCAGTTCGCGTGCACCGAAGTCCAGTAAGACGGTATTCTCTTTCTTGGGTTTGATTTTGAGAAAATAATTGGAAAACACACATTCTCTGTCAGAATCCATGGATATCAACGGTTTATCGTATCCGGCGAGCTTAAAAACTTGTAAAAGAGCTTCTTTATTTTCTTCGGATGCATATCCGGGAAGAGACAGTACGATACCCGCAAACTCCGCATTAGGGTTGATGTTTCTGCAGTTTTGGAGCAGCTCACGTAGATAGTATGTCGTGGCTTGTTCAGCACCAATGGGTTTATCGCCAATATCTAAGTATTCCTTCCGCAACGTGCGCTCTATAAGCCCGGTGATAATCGCGTCATCGGTCACGCCGCGGTTTAATAGGGCGTATTCGCCAAAGACAAAATCGCGCGACTCTTTAGCGTATTGCAAAGCCGTAGGCATACTGGGTTTACCGTAGCCGCCGCTCACGTCAATTATCTCGGCACCTCCGCGCCCGTGGTCGAAATATGCCAAAGAAGAGCTATGGTTACCTAAATCCACGCCCAGTATAAATAAACTCTCCCTTGACCTTGCGTCAAGTAAATTTTCTTCAAAACGCTTGCGGTATATTTTCCAACTGTGGGTCATTTGTGGTTTCCTTCAGTGTTTTGCATTATTTTGCAGCTATAACGTTTGCCCTTAAAATTACCCTGTCACCTTGTTTAAAACCGCTATTAAGCAACTTTATGATTTCACCCTTTTTGAAGTTTCCATCGGTCTCTGCCGTTAAAACCTCGTGATATTGGCCGTTAAACATTGTGCCGGGGGTAGGCTGTATCGGGGATATACCGAAATGGCCTAAGGCGGACGCAATGGTTGCCGTGGCATCGTCCAACAACGCAACGAATGCGCCGATAGCCTCATTGCTGTGCGAGGCTTCACGAATACGCGGCGCGGAATGGAGCATTATTTCTTCAAAAGTCGTAATTTCGTATAATGTGTGTTCCTTTTTAAATTTCGTCAACAGGCCATCGACCTGCTCGGCAATCTTATCGGCAGGTGAATATTTGCTTACGGCGTAGGGAGCGTATATTTCGTTTGCAACGGTAAAGTTTAAGTATTTTTTGACGGCGGACAGTGCGCGTCTGTCTCCTTTTTGATAAACGGCCATTTCCTGTACCATCGTATTAAATGCTGCCGCCGACACGGTATCAATCCAAGGCGGAAGAAGTGGGTTAGGCGGCTCGATTGGTTTGTTTATACAAGACGCGATACTCTCTTTTAAAGCGGTAAGCCCCTCGTCCAAAGATTCGGATTTAATTTGCATGGTTTCCGCAATGCCTTTAATGATACGATTTTCGGTGCTGTCTACGGAGTATTGAAATTTGTATCGTTCATAAAAATCAGCTATTTTTTTAAAAATAGCGCGTATCCCGTCTGTCATGCTAATTTCGCTTGCTAATTTATTTCCTGCATTATTATTAGATAAATGCCGGCCGCTTTCAGCCGGGGCATGTTGGTGGTGTAAAATTTCTTTGTGTAATTCTGCAGTAAAAGCGATGCGGAGAGTCTCGAGCTTTCCGGCAAAATCTGCCGTTGTTTCTTCGATATCAAACTGCGGAATGTTATTTTCAGAAATATTTTTTAGTTTTGATAAAAAATTATTGTACTGCTCCGTTCCTGGCCTGGCATGAAAAAACAACCGCGTTTCGGTAAAGAAGTTTTCAGAAAGCTCGGATTTGGGTATATTAAAAATATTTTCCGACAAAATGGCGCAAAAAGTGTCTATTGGCGTGACGGCACGCTGCCAAAGCCGAAGGATCTTGCTTTCGCGGCTTTGGGTATAAGTTCTCTGTCTATTGCGAGGTTTTGGGTATCTGCTCATAATATCAGCTCTCTGCATTTAATATAAATCGTCTACTGACAGTTCCGTCACAGCACCGCTTTCGGATGTGGATTGTGCGGTTACCTTTAGCATATTGTCCTGCGCCACATGGAAGATAACTCGCACCTTTTCCTGCCCTTTGGGACCCGCGGGGATGCCTCGCAATTGCGTGCCGGCGAGGCGCTTCATCCCGTCAGCTGAAACGTTAGTCGACGAAGCAGGCACATCGGGGCTTGGGTTTGTGTTCTCATAAACGACAATAGCCATGCTTGTTACATTATCAAAGTTGGTCGTAAGTAAGTCAGCGGCTTCGATGACAAGCCCCTCGCGCGGGATATCAACGCCCTGGGGCACGATCTGCAGAAAGCGGCGCCCCGCGATCTCAAGACCAAGGGGGTGGATGGTTCGTTCTTGCATAACGGGGCCTTTTAGCGTCGGCATCATTATCATATTACAGTAATGCGCTGCACCCTGCGAGATGGACAGTGCCGGCGAAATTCGCGATCTAAACGGTTCTTTGCCGAACTTTTCCAGTATTTTTTCACCAACCAAGGTAAGAGAGGAAGAGCCGCCGACGAGGAAGACCTCATCCACTTTATTTGGATCAAGCTCCGCAGCCTCCAAGCATTTGTCTATGCAGTCAAGTGTGATGTCAATTATATCCAAGAGGTTTTTACCGATAAATTTTTCGCATGCGGCTGGAGTGTCGCCAAGCTCGTTTACTCGTTTGTGGCTGATAAAATCGTCCCGCGATATTTCCATGTTTATATTCACTATCCGAGGTTCTTGTATGAAAGGCGCAAGGGTGATTTTTGTTGTCTTGGATTGGGATAGGCGTTCTTTTGCCTGGTTGGCAACCTGCGCAAGGCGTACGAGGGCAACCTTTTTTTGCCGCGCGGACATGCCGTCGTCGGCTTGCCGGTTAAACAGGTCTATTTCGTTATCCGTTAGTTTGCGGAATTCTTCGTAGATCATA
>WQWB01000009.1 GCA_009785555.1 Defluviitaleaceae bacterium
ATAAGTGCGGACGAAGTTATAAACACCCTTGAAAAGGAAAACACACTTGTCCTCGCGACGTGTGCTGATGACCGCGTCACGATCCGCCCGATGAGCCATATAAATTTTGGGCTTAACATTTACTTCCAAACTGGGGAGGATTATCTCAAGGTTCACCAAATCAAAGAAAATCCATATGTGGCTTTATACGTAGGTACATTTGAAATTGAAGGGAAGGCTGAGGTAATCGGTCATCCATTGGCTGAGGAAAATAAGTTCTTTATTGAAAAATATAAAGTAAGGCAGCCGAAGGCGTACGAGCTTTATTCGCACACCCAAGAATTGGTTATTAAGGTTACGGTTGGGCGCGTCCGTCGTTGGCAGTATTTGGAAGATGGCAAGCCCGGTGTAGCAATGGGAGTTTTTAATGAAGATGCGTGTTGTGGAAGTTAAAATATACAGTTAATTATTTGGAGGTATAACATGAACAAGGAATTTATGGGGTTGAACATTGAAACAAAACATGCGCCGCCGTTGGATGCGGGCTTTTTGCCTTTGGCAAAGGTTTTGGAAGCGTATGAAAACTCTACGGCTAAGGGGATAAAGGTCGGTATCGCAGTTGAGCGCCCAGACGGCAGCAACCGTTTCGTATATCGTATCGGCAATCCTGTGCATTTATCGGATTTAGACAAATATATGGCGCGCCGCATTTTGGCTGGTATGCTTTGGTTTTATGGCGGGCGTAAGGTTTATGTGTCCGGCTCGTACGCACTGCACGATTATTTAAAGGATTTGGCGTCTGACCACCTTAACTTCGACTATGACTTTATGGCGAACGTGTATGAGGGTGAGTTTGAGTTCCATTTCGTTCCTATGAGCGAGCTGCCGGAAGATGTATGCAAACTCGATTCCAAGATTTCTACAGACGGTAAGGGTTGCATCATCGGCTTTGATGCGGGCGGATCGGACATGAAGGTGTCCGCGGTGGTGGACGGTGAGGCGGTTTTTTCTGAAGAGATTGTTTGGCATCCGAAGATTACGGAGGATCCGAAGTACCACTATGACAACATTGTATCCGCTATGAAGCTTGCGGCGAGTAAGATGGATAGGGTAGACGGCGTGGGTGTAAGCTCAGCCGGCGTGTACGTGCAGAACCGTACTATGGCGGCGTCTCTCTTTCTCAAAGTACCTAAGGAATTGTTTGATGAGCATGTGAAGGATATATATCCCAAAGCGGCGGCAAACTTTGGTGACGTGCCGTTGGTCGTGGCTAACGATGGCGATGTTACCGCTCTTGCCGGTGCGATGGAGCTTGGCGTTGGCCGCGTATTCGGTATTGCCATGGGTACATCTCAGGCCGGAGGGTATATAAACGAAAGCGGCGGTATTATGGGTTGGCTTAACGAGCTTGCATTTGTGCCTGTAGACGCAAACCCGGATGCTGCGTATGACGAGTGGTCGCGCGATATTGGCCGTGGCGTGCTGTATTTCTCGCAGGACGCTGTGATAAAGCTTGCCCCAGCAGCAGGGATTACGTTGGATGCAGGCCTTTCCCCGGCAGAAAAACTTCTCGTCGTGCAAAATGCGATGATTGACGGCCACGAAAACCAGCCAGGTGCGAAAGACATCTATAAATCTATCGGGATATATTTAGGTTACTCAATTGCCTACTATAGCCGCTTTTACGACATAAACCACATCCTGCTCCTCGGCCGCGTTATGAGCGGCGACGGCGGCCTTTTGATATTGGAGAACGCAAGAATTGTTCTTCGCGATGAATACCCTGAGCTTGCGGAAAAAATCACCTTACATTTGCCTGACGAGGCGCAGCGCCGCGTAGGCCAAAGCGTGGCAGCGGCGGCACTTGTATAGCCGATTGCTCGAATGTTATTGCGGGCTAACGGGAATTGGACTGTGGACTCGATCCGCAGGACGTACTCCCGTTAGCCCGCAATCTCCGAGGTTAGGATAATGTTATAAAGGAGGCAAGGCATGATCAGAGAAGCAACATTCAGGGATTATGACGAACTGAATAGATTAGAAATGCAGGTTGCATCCAAGCATCTCACCGCACGTCCGGATATTTTCAAAAACCCTTTAGAATGGTCTGTAGATGTTGACTATTTAGAATGGATACTTGAAAATCATCAGACGAAGATTTTTGTATATGAAGAGAACGGAAGGGTTTTGGGGCATTGTAAGGTGGATTTTGAAGAGCCAAGCGACGACGATGAAGACGAAAGCTACACCCAGCACGATGTGCCTATCCTCTTTATTGAATCCATGGTAGTTGACACAGCCGCACGCGGGCGGGGTATAGGACGTGAACTGATTGACCGTGCGAAAGCCTACGCTAAAGAAGTCGGCGCAAAACGGCTTGAGTTGTGCGTATGGGCCTTAAACGGCGGCGTACAGGAATTTTATGAACATTTGGGCATGAAAGTTCAATCCACCCAAATGGAATTTATAATTGATTAAGGGGCGTTTATGCAGATACAGCAAATAAAAACCAGGAACACGATATTTACGGCAAACGAAAGCGCGGATGGCACGGTATGCACCGGCATTATACGCGGTAAGGAACATAATTTTATTATCGACACAGGTACAGGCGGCGAATTCGCTAAGGCGATGATCGACCACTTAGGGGATGATCCGCTGCCTACAATCGTCATCAACACACACAGCCATTGGGATCATGTCTACGGTAACTGGATGTTTAAGGGAAAAGAAATCATCGCCCATAAATTTTGTGCCGAGCTTTTAGATAACGATTGGGCAAATAAGATAAATGAGCTAAAAGAACGCGGTTCGTACCTGCTTGGTGATATATACAAACACCTACCAAACAGGCTGATTGACGCGCCCCTGCATTTCGCGGCCGACGGTGTTCTGATATTTATGAACCCAGGCCACAGCAAGGACAGCATCAGCGTTTATGATGAGGTTGATAAAATCCTGTATTTAGGTGACAATTTCGGCATTGATGAGGATGACGACTTTTGTTATTGGGGATATGAATTTACCGAAGAGGACGAAGCCGAAGATGCCGATGAGGATGAAGTTGAGGCGCGGTATGATGCCAGCTTTTTCGAAATGATGAAACTGCTTAAAACCTATGATTTTGAAGGAGCCGTGATTTCCCACGGCGGCTACGTAAGCCGCGAGCAATTTAGAGAACTTGAAAGAGAATTTGAAGAAGAGTAAAGGGCAACGCAGGAGGGTTATTGCGGACTAGTGGGAGTTGGAGCGAAGGCGACGTACTCCCACTTGATTCGCAATCTCATGGCATATGAACAAAGGAGATATAAATGAACAGCTTACAACTATCAAATCCGAAGGCGGACGTTTTTGTGCCGGATGGAAAAGACATTGCGGCCGCACTTAGCCGTACAACGCATATTGGCGTCGGCGCGCACCAGGACGATTTGGAGATCATGGCGCACCACGGTATTTTAGAATGTTTCAATCGGCAGGACAAATGGTTCCTCGGCGTTACAGCAACCAGCGGCGCGGGTGCGCCAAGGGACGGCGTATACGCAAATACAACAGACGCGGAGCTTCAGCTTGTGCGACAAGCGGAGCAGCGAAAAGCAGCTATGCTTGGCGAGTACGGAGCCGTTATCCAGCTTATGTTTAGCTCCGCAGAGATAAAAAATACAGAAGGGCCGACGACCGCTGATTTATATAACATATTTAAGGCTGCAAAACCGGAAGTCGTTTACACCCATAACTTTGCGGACAAGCACGATACCCACGTGGCTGTCGCCCTTAGGGTCGTGGAGGCTATCCGCCTCCTTCCAAAGGAGGAACGTCCGCTGCGCTTGTATGGTTGTGAAGTGTGGAGGGGCTTGGATTGGTTATGGGAGGGGGACAAAGTTATTTTCGATGTAAGCCGCCACCCAAACCTGGGGCAATCCCTTGTTGGCGTGTACGATTCGCAGATCCAGGCCAAACGGTACGATAATGCCGTAGTAGGCCGCCGCCGCGCTAACGCCACATTTTTGGATTCGCACTATACGGACAAAATAGACGAGGCCATCTATGCCGTGGACATGACGGCCATGATTCTGGACGACAACCTTGACCCGGCTATTTTTTTGGCGTCTTCGCTCGATAATTTTAAGAACGAGGTTATAGATAGGGTTACGAAATTTACCAAAGCATAAATAGTGAGGTACAGTATGGAAAAGTTAAAGGTTCTTTGCGCCTTTGGCACACGCCCGGAGGCGATAAAAATGTCTCCGCTGGTTTTGGCTCTCAAAAAGCATGAAGATATCGAAACGAGGGTGCTTGTATCCGCACAGCACAGAGAATTATTGGATTCTGTTATGGATATTTTTGGTATTAAACCGGATGCGGATCTGGACATAATGCAATCGGGTCAAACCCTTACGGACATTACGACGCGCATTCTTATAGGTGCCGGCAAGCATTTTGATACATACAAGCCGGATATCGTACTCGTGCATGGCGATACTTCAACGACATTCGCTACGGCGCTTGCAGCGTTTTATGCAGGCATAAAGGTGGGGCATGTGGAGGCTGGGCTGCGTACGTTTAATAAGCTAGAGCCTTTTCCTGAGGAGATGAACCGCCTTCTGACCGGGCGAATCGCGGACGTACATTTTTCACCGACGCAGGCCGCTCGTAGGAATCTGATAAAAGAAGGTATTGACGCGTCTTCGGTATACGTTACAGGCAATACCGAAATAGACGCTCTTACGAATATCTTAACCCGTAACAAAGGCAATTATATGTATAAGCGCGAGGAAATCAACGCTTTTGAAAGGCGCGGCCGCCTTATTGTGATGACGGCGCATAGGCGTGAGAACCTTGGGCAGCCTATGGAAGAGATTTGTGGGGCAATGCTTGATATAATAAATGAAAATGCAGACACCACCATGATATGGCCCGTTCACCCGAACCCAAAGGTGCGGGAAGTTGCTCACAGGGTGCTTGGCGGCCATGAGCGCATACTGCTTACAGATGCGGTGGATAATGAGGATATGTACAACCTAGCAAACGAAGCGTTTATATTGGCGACGGAATCGGCAGGGCTTCAGGAGATTTCGCCGTACCTCAACAAACCGTGCGTTGTCCTGCGGAACGTGACTGAGAGGCCAGAAGGCGTCGATACCGGTGCGTTGATGATCGGCGGCAACTCTTACGGCACTGTCTACGCCGCCGTAGATGCCGTTCTTAACAACGAAAGCGTTTACGCAAAGATGGCCGCCGCCGCAAACCCGTTTGGCGATGGGCGCGCATCGGAGCGGATAATTGCTGGGATACTTCATTATTTTAAACGGGTGATAGAAAGACCTACTGATTTTTCATAAAATAACGTTATCATACTTTCTAAATATTGTGACGTATATTATATCATACATAGCCAATTTTAGAGTTGGTCTTGTATCAAATAAAGATTTGGAGGTAATGTTATGAAAGAAGAAAGAATGAAGATTTTACAGATGATTGAAGACGGTAAAATTACCGTGGAAGAGGCGGGCAAGCTATTGGACAACTTGTACGCCGCAAATAATGAGGACGAGGATAACAGCGCGGAAGAGATCCTGCACGATTTTTTTACGAACGCGGGTGAGTTTTTTAAGGATATTTTTGCAAAAGTCGGTGATTTTACGCGTGAGCTGGGTAAGGCGTTCAATGAGCGCGGTGGCGAAAAAAAGTCAAACTGTAAGGAAAATGAAAACTGTGAATGCGACGAAGAGGATAAAAAAAATTAGATCTGTTTTAGGTGTAATATGATAAACAAAGGGTTTTATGAAAAATTGGCAGGAAATATCGGTATACCTCGCCAAACCACAGAAATAATTCTCAGTTTGTATGATACGTTCGGTGACTTGGCGGAGCAGCAGGAAGAGCTGTTTTCGGCTGGCCATAACATTAAACTAACGGAGGCAAGGCTTAAGGAAATGGCCGAAGCCGCCGGGGTCAACCCGTACACTCTTAATTTCTATCTCCTGTTCATATCCGCAAAAAGGTTGTGTGGGATATATGAAAGGCAAGGTATTTCCGAGGAAATGTTTATTACGGCTATGAACGATTTAACGTGCAAACTGCGTGAATGTAAGGAAGAACATGGTGTTTACGGCACGTTCGTGTTTGATTGGTTCCCCGGCTGGTACAGGATGACGCGTTTTGCCTTGGGGCGTTTGCAATATGATGTGATGGATTATCGGTGGGATAAGTACGAAAAGAATTCATATATCGTTAGTGAGGGTGATAGGATATATAACTGCCATATCCCGTCCGCAGGGCCGCTCACGCGGGAGCTGTGCTTTAACTCCTATGTACGTGCGTCTGCGTTTTTCAACGCAAAGCCGCTTGTCGTTATCTGTTCGTCCTGGCTTTTGTATCCGCCTCAACGCGAATTTTTGCCGCCGGGATCCAGGGTTTTAAGCTTTATGGATGATTTTGACGTTATTTCATCGTCGGACAGTAAAGGTTTCCCTGACGCTTGGCGCGTTTTCGGAAAAGAACATAAAAAAATGCCGGGTGAGTGGCCGCGTGACACAAGCCTGCGCCGTGCTTACGCCGACAGGATAGTAAGCGGCAAACCCGTTGGTGAAGGCAAAGGGATACTTATTTTTGATAACGGAAAGATCGTGAATAAATAAAAAACCGGATGTTGGGGTTGTTATCTCACATCCGGTTTTTCGTTTTCGTTTAAGAATATTTACCATCCAAACAACGTAACATCTTCGAAGGCCTCTTCGTTAAACCGTACGTCGGCTTCTTCAAACCATTCATTCATCAATGCGTTAAAGACGGTTTGGCGGCCGCGTACGAGCCATTCATCGCGGAACGATGTTAGTAGTACAGCTTCGTCCGCCTTTGTGTATGCGTTAAGGCGGATGATAAGCATTAATTCCGGTGCAGACGGATGGTTTAAAATTTGGGTAAACTCACCCGGCTCAAGCCTTAAAATAACGTTGGTGATAAATTGGCCGAAATTATCGGTTAGTAAACGGCCTTCAAATTGCCAAAGGCCCATGTCTTGTCCGTCCTCATACCAAATAGAGTATCTGCGCATCAGATCGTAAAAATCCTCACCGCTTAAAAGCCTGTCGTGGACGTTGGAAATAAACGCAATATCGTCATGCGCGAAGATGTTAAGCGCAAACGACGTATGCTCCCAACTCCTTTCCGTAAATAGGGCTTCAAAGGCCTCAAGCATCGCTTCCTCGTCAAACAATTCCTCATCATATCTCCGACCAAAATATTGGAGTAAGTTATTATGCAAAATACGGGCGGCGAAAACATTGCGGAAGCCGCTTTCGTCTAAGCCGATAAAGTCAAGGATATCGCGCTCCCATCCTATTGCAAGAGAGGCCCACTCGTCGATATCGGTGGATTGTTCGTAAGTAAGCCCGCCAACGCCAAGTTCGGCGGATTTATATGTTGCAATCGCAAAGGCAACGGTTTGGTCAAACGCTTGCCAAAACGCCGCTTCAAACGCCTCAAAACCAAACTGCCGCCATACATCAAAGCCAAAGGCTTGTTCATACCATTCCTGTACCTCTAACAGGTTCAAGTTAAAATGCCCTATCGGTATCTCATCTCCAAAAACCGAAGCAATCCAAGACCTATCATATTCGTTTTGGACAGTTTCGTTATCAGAACAGCCGACAAAAAGCAATACGACAATAATTAAAGCAAGCGGTATGCAAATATTCTTTTTCATCATTCTAATACCTCGTTTTGTAGTGTAAAAAACCGGGAATCAGAGCCGTGTCCGATTCCCGGTTTTTTATTTCGTGTTTACCATCCAAAGAGCATAATGTCTTCAAATGCTCTTTCGTTAATTATAATATTGGCTTCTTCTATCCATTCCTCTAATAATTCGTTAAAAACCGTATGGCGACCCTGCATAAGCCAATCTTCCCTAAATGATTCTTGCATCATATATTCCTCTACCGCGGTGTAACGATCTAAGCGGATGATGAGCATGATGTTTGGGTCACTAGGATCAGTGTGGAGGCCTGTAAACTCGCCGACTTCAAGCGCTAGGAGGAAGTTGGTGATAAATTGACCGAAATTATTGGACAATTCGTCTCCCCAAAACTGCCAAAGGTTTATATGCTGGTCAGCCAAAAGGTCTTCCATATCAATTCCGCCGAACAGGTCGATATATACGTCATCATCATTGCCTTCATTGCCTTCATTGCCTTCGGCATAAGCGTTATCGCTGTTGTCGGTAGCCGCCTCGCTATTTTCGTATTCGTTAGTTTCTTCTTCGTCTCCCTGAGGTGGAATCCTTGAATCATCGGCAATGTACCAGATAGAGTAATCGCGCATTAACTCGTAAAAATCCTCACCGGCTAAAAGCCTGTCGTGGATATCGGATATTACGGCAAAATCGTCATGCGCTATGATGTTAAAGCCGAACAGGGTGTGCTCCCATGCGTTTTCCGCAAAAAAGGTTGCGAAAGCGGCAAGCATTTCTTCCTCATCAAACAATACGTCATCATACAGAAGCATACCGAAGTGAAGGAAAAGGTTTTCAAATATAATGCGGGCGGAGGCAACGTCGCGGAAACCGCGCTCATCCAGCCCGATAAAGTCGAGGATATCTCGATCAAGATCCATAAATGATGCAACCCATTCGTCAACGTCGGCGGATTGTTCGTCGGTAAGGGCGCCAACGCCAAGTGTGGAGGATTTGTGAGCCGCAAGCGCAGAGGTTATGGTTTGGTCAAGCGCATCCATAAACGCGATATCAAATGCGTCGGGGAATTGCCACCACACGTCAAAGCCCCAGTTTATTTCGTATCGTTCCTGTACTTCCAGCATATTAAAGTTAAAATGCTCAATGGGTATTCTCTCATCAAAAATGGATGCTATCCATGAGCGGCTTTGCCTGTCCCAAATTCCGTAGCCGACGATGCCGCCGACTAAGCAGGCAACCAAGAATACGGCAACAAAAATGCCTATCTTTTGATTGCGTGCCTTGTTGGGGTAAAATGATTTCTTCTTTGCCATCTGTACACTTCCGTTTCTTTAGTAATCAAATCTACTGTATTATACAACATTTAACCAAAAATTTCAAGTGTTTTTTACATTTTTATTTACCGGGCAGACATTCATATACTTCGCAATTACCGGTTATGGAGAATTTGCCGTTTGCGGCCGCCGGCATGAAGAAATAATCACCTTTGCTAACTGGTTTTATATAGCCGTCGCCTATAATTTCGCCGCTGCCGTCCGTTACGATGTGGATGGATGGGGCGTTTGAAAGAACAGCCGTACCGCCGCTAACTGTGATCCTATTTACGTAGAAGCATTCCGTAACCTTATCGTCGATTAGGGTTTCGCGTTTAACGCCGGCTGTATTTTCAATTACCTTTGGCGAGATGGTGTTCTTCGCCAAAAACTCTGGCCCGACCGTGTTTTTCAAGTCGAAAACAGATAAGGCGGTGTCTTTGTCAAGGCCGATAAACATTTCATACTCGTTAAGACGGTAATCGCCGCACCAATGTTCCGGTGATATTGTGAAGTCCGACGGTTCCATAACCTCCAAGATCATGCAGCCTGGGCCGATGGCGTGGATGCAGTTGGCGGGAATAAAGAATACGTCGCCGGGCTTAACCGACACTTTATTAAGGAAGTGCCCGAAATGGTCAGCCTTATCGATGCTTTTGTCGAGCGAATCGTTAAGTTCGCCAACCGTGATTTCCCTGTTGAAGCCGAAGAAGATATGCGCGTCTGGACGGACGCCGACGACGATCCAGCTTTCGGCTTTGCCGTACTCGCTGTTAAAATGCACTCGGGAGAAGGCCTTGTTGGGGTGCGCCTGCACGGGTAAACGTTCCGCGCTGTCCAGCATTTTTACAAGGACATCCAGTTTCTCACGCCCACCCAAAAGCTCCTCTTTATAGTTTTCGATCAATTCGTCAAAATAGATATCAGTGCCTTTTATGCGCGAGACGCCTTCTTTCGGCCCAGCGCTGACTTTGTTAAGAGCCTTAACGGCGGACGCTACCCATTCCTCCGGTAAATATCCGTCTGACCCGTCGTCGCCGAAAAAGCCGCCGAAAAGGTGGCCGCCGCGGTATACGCGCCCAACACGGTTGCGTTCAAAGAATATCGGTTCTTTTGCTATCTTATCGTTTGCTGCGTTTCTCATAAGTATCTTTCCTCGCCTCTGTCTTTGGGTTGGTGCTTTTTCTGTACAGCACAAATTTGCGTCCTATAACTTGGATAAGCTCCGCTCTTGCGCGTTCGGCGCACATGCGTGCGCATACATCCACAGGCGTTTCCGTGTTGTCGAGGACGGAGAACTTAACAAGCTCCCGCGCCTCTAAGGCCTCATCTGCCATTTTCACTATTTCCGGCGTTACGCCGGCTTTTCCTATAGTAACTATCGCCGAAAGGCTGTTGGACAAAGCGCGAAGTTCGGCGCGCTGCTTGCTTGTAATTTGTGTCATTTCTTCCTCGCTGATTACGGATGAACGTAGTTCACCCCTACTCTAATTTATCTTTGATATCCGCCGCCGCCGCCTCATCCAGCACGATGATTACGCTTGTGTGGAGTTGAAGCACGGACGCGGGTACGTGCGGCGTTATATCGCCAAAGAATGCCTCTTTTATGATGGCTGCCTTGTTCGCGCCGGATGCGATAAAGAGGATCTTCTTCGCGCTCATTATAGTTTTAATGCCCATGGTAAGAGCCTTGCGGGGCACTTCATCCCTTGAATCGAAGAAACGCGCGTTATCGTCGATAGTGGATTGGTTAAGCCCAACCAAATGCGTTTTGCAGGGGAACTTATCGTCCGGTTCATTAAAGCCGATATGCCCGTTTGTGCCGATGCCTAAGAGCTGGAAATCTATACCGCCAGCGGCGATGATCTTTTTCTCATACGCGTCGCACTCCGTATTAGGATCGACGGCCTCGCCGCATGGAAGGTGGACGTTTTCCGGCTTAATGTCTATGTGATTGAACAGGTTTTCGTTCATATACCTAAAATAGGATTGACTGTTGTCCTTCTTGATCGGATAATATTCGTCCAAATTAAAGGATTTGACCATCTCAAAACTGATGCGTCCGGATTTGTAAAGCTCTATAAGTTCCCTATACGCGCCGACAGGCGTGCCGCCGGTGGCGAAACCCATAACGCTGTCTGGTTTTTTATTTACCTGCTCCATCATGTAGCGGGCGGACGTTTTATTGAACTCGTCAATGCTTTCGGGTATGTTTACTACTGTGTTGCCGATATGGTATACCATTGTTACCTTGCCTCCAATATATTACATCTTTCTTCGAATATCAATTATACGCTTGATTGCTGGGCTTAATGCCACGTTGATGCCCATTTCTATTAGGAAGTTTGCGCCGACCATAACTATGAATAGGAAGTGGAGGGCGTAATCTGAACCGCCGGACCATGCGAGCAGAGTTTCCCAGTAGAACATAGCAAATGTGGCGAGGAACAACCCCGTGTTTACGATTGGCGTAACGACGGCGGCCATAACGACGGCTATCATATCGTTTTTGGTGCGGCGGGTTACGAGTTTGTAGGTAATGCCGCCGGAAAGGGCGGCTAAAATACAGCGCGCCATAATGATAACCACGAAGACAAACGGGCGGAGGTTGAATAGGTACAGCGACGCCGGGTCGGCAAGCAGGCTCATGAGAATGACGGTCACGCCGAAGGTTGCTCCGAGGATGCCTGCAGCTTTAACGCCGAAGACGGCCGAGCCTACGATAATTGGCACAAGCGTGAGCGTGATGGGGAATGTACCTATCCTCACATATGTGGCGAGGATCTGAAGGGCGACAACAAGGCCGATGAAAACGGATAAACCAGCAACATATCGCACATTTAATGCTGACGTTTTGTTCATAAATATATGCCTCCAAATAAAAATCAATATATAAAACAAACTCCCAAGGCACTTGCCGGCTAATCTAATGAGTTTAGCGTCAAGTACCAATCGTTACTATATACGAAATTCCAAAAAAAATCAAGTAATTTTTTCAAAAAATGTTTACATCTGAAAAAAAGATGCTATAATTGAGGGCATGAATCATTCAAGCTTAATTTACTGGCTAACAACTTCGTCTGCTGAAAATGTTAATAAGGCGGCGGACTTGTTGCGCCTGTTGGATTATTATTCAGTGCAGGATTTATGGGGGATGCCTTCGTCGGATATGCGAAATTTACCCTATATAACACGCGAGACGGCGGAATCCATGCAAAAGCGGCGAAACGAGGACTTGGTTTTATCCGAAATTGCGGCATTGCAAAATAAAGGCATTTGGGTTATAGGTTTGGGAGATGAAAAATATCCGTCTTCCCTTGCCGCAATCAGCGATCCGCCTATGCTATTGTACGGCACGGGTAGGATGCCGCCGCCGAGTTTGCCGCGTATTTCCATAATCGGTGCTAGGAAATGTTCATCTTACGGGCTTACGATGTCTAAGAAGCTGGCGGCTGGGCTTACGTCCGCCGGGTTCGTCATCGTCAGCGGCCTGGCTTTGGGTATTGATGCACAGGCGCATAAAAGCTGTATAGATACCGCGGTGGAGGAGTATGGAGAGGCCGTTTCTTCAACGATCGCCGTTTTGGGTAACGGAGTTGACATCTGCTACCCGGCGGAAAACCGAGGCGAATATGAGCGTGTGAAGAGGCATGGTGCTATTATCAGCGAATATCCGCCCGGCACGAAGCCGACGAAGTATAGCTTTCCGCGTAGGAACAGGATAATAACGGGGCTGTCGTTGGGCATCATAGTTGTGGAAGCCGCGGAAAAATCCGGGACGAGTTTGACGGTTAAGCTGGCCCTGGAACAGGGGCGTGAGGTTTTCGTCCTGCCAGGTTCTGCGCTGTCGCCGTATTCTGTCGGCACCAATAATCTGATAAAGGACGGAGCGATACCGGTAACCGGTGCGTCGGACGTGTTATATGCCTTGCGGAGGGAGCTTGTACGGGATTTTGGGTATGAAGATTTACGTGGTGAATATAATAATGACAAAGCAGCCAAAACCCCGGTTAACTTGTCGCTTGAGGAAAAGATGCTGTATGAGCAACTGTCCGCCGACGAGACTGTGGACATCGACTTCCTGACGGCGCTTACGGGCATCGCCGTACCGGACGCGCTGTATTTCCTAAGCAAAATGGAACTGGCTGGGTTGTGTGAAATGAAGGCCAATGGGTATGTGAGGAAATAGATATGGGAAAAGTTTATACCTTGGATGAAATAAAGGAACGCGCCGTGCCGATAGCCTAAAAATTCGGCGTTGAAAAGCTGGCCGTTTTTGGGTCGTATGCTAGAGGTGAAGCAATTACTAAAAGTGATATTGATTTTATTATCAATAAGGGTCTAATTAGAGGGCTTGGATTTTATGGTTTAATTACTTGCCTTGAAGATGAATTTAATATTCATGTAGATGTAATTTTGTAAATTGGAGAACACGCGGGTAAGTTATCTGAAGAATTCAAGATTAAACATAACAAAGTTCCATGGTGAAATATTATTGCTATGCGCAATAGAAGGGCGCATGATTATTCAAATCCTGCGTTAGAGGTTATATGGGATGTTGTAACCGAAAGCATTCCTAATCTGCTAACCTACTGCCAACAAATCTTAAACAATTACGAGAAAGAGTGAATAAATTGCCGAAAACTGCATTATCAAACACGAAAAGCACGAAAGACACGAGAAAGATCAAAAAGAAAAACCTTGTTATAGTGGAATCACCGGCCAAGGCCAAGACGCTTAAAAAATTTTTGGGTGATGGGTACAAGGTTGAGGCGTCGAACGGCCATGTGCGTGATCTGCCGAAGAGCCAGTTGGGGATAGACGAGGCCAACGATTTTGAACCAAAGTATATAACCATACGCGGTAAGGGCGATCTGCTTAAGAAATTGCGTAAGGAGGCCGCCGACGCAGGCATAGTTTACCTCGCAACTGACCCAGATCGCGAAGGCGAGGCTATATCCTGGCATTTGGTTCATGCGCTTAACCTTAAGGATAAAACGTTTAAGCGCATAACATTCAACGAAATTACGAAAAACGCGGTTAAGAAGTCTATCGAAGAGGCGCGGGACATTGACATGAACCTTGTTGATTCTCAGCAGGCTCGCCGCGCGCTTGACAGGATTTTGGGGTACAAGCTTAGCCCTCTGCTTTGGAGTAAGGTGAAGCGCCGATTGTCTGCCGGACGCGTACAGAGCGTGACGTTGCGCCTACTATGTGAACGCGAACAAGAGATTAATGACTTCATCCCGGACGAATATTGGACAATGGATGCGAAGCTCGTTACGAAGGGTAAGAAGGGGTTTGTGGCGCGTTACCACGGAGATATCTCTAATAAAGACGAAGCGGACAAGATTCTTGCGTCCGTCAAGCGGTCTAAATTTAAGGTTGCTGAGGTTAAAAAAGGCCAGCGCACACGTAAACCGCCTATACCCTTCACTACGTCAACAATGCAGCAGGAGGGGTCGAAGGCCCTTGGCTTTGCCGTTATGAAAACAATGCTCATCGCACAGCAACTGTACGAGGGCGTGGATATCGCGGGCCTTGGCACAACAGGGCTTATAACGTATTTACGTACAGACTCGACACGTATTTCTGACGATGCCTTTGCCATTACGAAGGAATATATTGCGGAAAACTACGGTGAGGGTTATGCCGTACAGACTAAGCCGGAGCACAAAACCAAAGCCCGTATCCAAGACGCGCACGAAGCGATACGCCCTACCGACGTATCCTTAACTCCTGATCGCCTAAAAGATTCCCTTAGCCGTGACCAGCTGCGCCTCTACAGCCTTATTTGGGAGCGTTTTATCGCGTCGTGCATGACGTCGGCCATCTTTGACACGATTTCCATAAAGATAGAATGCGGCTGGGATGCGCAGCCCGCCTCGACGGCCGGCCGGCCAGTAAGCGTAGCGAACGACGAGGCGCAGGCACAAAGTGCCGACCAGGGCAAACATAATTTCCGTTCCAGCGGCCAAAAGCTGGTTTTTGAAGGGTACAAGAAAGTCTATAAGAAAGAGACGGAGACGGATGAACAGGAATCCATGCCAGACATGGAAGTCGGTGAAGAGCTTAAGGCCGATGGCATCAACCCCGTTCAGCATTTTACGCAGCCGCCGCCGCGGTTTTCTGAAGCTGCGCTCGTTAAGACGCTTGAAGAAAACGGTGTTGGCCGCCCGTCCACATATTCGCCCACCATTACAACTCTCGTTTCGCGCGGGTACGTAACCAAGGAGAAGAACGTGCTGTACCCAGTTGAGCTTGGTGAAGTCGTAAACGATATAATGCAGGCGCACTTTGACGACGTCGTGGAGATCGAGTTCACATCCAAACTGGAAGAGGGTTTGGACAAGATCGAGTTTGGCGAAATGTTTTGGAAAGATCTTTTGCGCGGTTTTTACGGTCCGTTTATCCAAAAGATTAAGATGGCTGAGGAGGTAATCGGTGAGATTGAGGTGAAGGATGAGGAAACCGACCAAACCTGCGAACTTTGTGGCCGCAATATGGTTATAAAATATGGGCGGTTCGGTAAATTTCTTGCCTGTCCAGGCTTTCCGGATTGCCGAAACGCACAACCATTCTTCGAGGGGGCGGGTGTTGCCTGTCCAACTTGTGGCGGTGAAGTACAGATTAAAACGACGAAAAAGGGGCGCAAATATTTTGGATGCGAAAATTTCCCGGAATGCGAGTTTATGTCGTGGCAAAAACCAGCCGGCAAACCATGCCCGAGTTGCGGCGAGTTTCTTGTGGAGAAGTTTACCAAAAACAATAAGCGGTTGGCGTGTTCCAATGCGAAGTGCGGGTATTCGGAGATTGTGGAGGATGAAGAGTAACAATTGGTGAGCATGAAGCTGAAAGGTGATTGAGGAAATAGAACAATGAAATCAAAGAAAATTAAGTTATTGATGGTTTTACTTACCATTGCCGCGTTGGCTGTCATTTTTATCGCTGTTATTTTCCCCGGTATTAGAGACAGGGAGTCTACAGTCGGTACGGCATCTTTGCCGGCGGCGGCTTCGCATGCCATGGGTGAGCGGAGGACATATACGTTTGACCAACTGGCGGGCATGTCCACAGGCTACCTGCTTTTGGTAAACTACACCCACCCAACGCCTGCGGAACTTACTGGCAACCTTGTTCGTGCGGCGGATAGGGTTGCGGTTTCCCCCGTCAATCCGAATGTTTTGATCCTTGAATCCGCGTTGGACGCCTTGGTTGAAATGTTCGCATACGCGGCGAGTGAGCGGAATTTTATGTCCTTCCGAGTGTCTGAAGGGTTCCGTACGGAGGAACGGCAAAGGGATCTATGGGACAACGCGGCCAACCAAGCTCTTGTTGCTTATCCAGGCCATAGCGAACATCAGATGGGTCTTGCCGCCGATATATCCTATGCCGGCGTGAATATCGGTAATTCCGCGCAAGGCAGCTGGCTTATGGCAAACGCGTACCGTTTTGGATTTATCCTACGCTACCCGGCACACAAGACGGAAATTACCAATGTACCATTCGAGCCTTGGCATTACCGCTTTGTCGGCCAGCCTCACGCATTTTTCATGATGCGGAACGATTTGGTGTTGGAGGAGTACATACAATTACTGCAGCGCGAAGGTGCGCTTAATATAAACCTTGTTGGAATCGATTACCGGATTGTGCATATTCCGGGTGGCGGTTATGTAGAGATTCCCGAGGGGTATGTCTTTACGGCTTCGCTTGATAATACCGGCGGCGTTATAGTAACAATGTGGCGTTCATCGTAAAGCATATCGTAAAGTACATCATAAAGTACATAGTAAGGTGGGATGGATATGTTACAGATACCCAAAAAACTTGAAACGCGGCGATCCCATAAAGTCATTCAGTTTTTCTTGATGCGATCTGAATCGTGGAGTAAGGAAAACCGCGCTTTTTCGATATATTGGAGCACTTCACACATGATTACGACGGCGCAGGTTATGCGTCTGCTGGCCACCATGCGTGGTTTGGATCCTGATATCTGTGCAATTGCCGGGGCAATGCATGATGTGGCTACGATGGAGACGGGCCGTGCCGTCGACCACGCGGCAAGGTCAATTGATTTTATTAAACCTCTTTTGCATGAATATAACGAAGCCAACGAGAAATACAAGATCACCGATGACGAAATCGCGCTGCTTAGCAAAATCATCCCGCAGCACAGCAATAAGAATGAGTTTACCGATAACCCATATGTTGAAATTTTAAAGGATGCGGACGCGCTGGACAGGTACCTGCAAGGCGTGGAGGCGAAGGAAGCGGAAATGCCGCGGCTTCTTAGGGTATTGTTTGATCTGGGGATTGATGCAGAGTTTGGTTTGCGCTATAACTATATATAGGTGGATATAAATGTCAAATGATATTGGAAATTATGCGCGTCACGCGCGGTACTGGAATTGGGGCGGTATGGACAGAACTGCCGAATATAGCTTTTGGCATAGATATGCGGAAAGATATGGGAAAAGTGTTTTAATTCCCATGTGCGCATGGGGAGAAACGGGTGCCTATATGGCGGAGCGTGGGTATAATGTAACTGCCTTTGATATCACGCCGGAAATGATTGCCGAAGGTAAGAAACGATTTGGAAATGTACAGGGTTTATCTCTTTTTGAAGGCGACGTTAGGGACTTTAGTTTTGATACACCACCCATGGATTTTTGTTTTGGTACGGATTTTGGGCATATACTAACGATTGAAGACATGAAAAATGCTTTTTCGTGTATCAATAGGCATTTGCGTATCGGCGGTGGGTTGGTTATAGAAACGAGTGTTCGGACGATTGACGATAAATCAAACCTTATACCAACGCAGATATGGTATCCGACGAAACAGATTTATCCCGATATAATGGTTTGGAAGACAGGAGAAACGCGCAATGATGCCGAATCCGGCCGTTGTTACATATCTCAAGTTTTTTACGCCGAAGATAATAGCGGCAATGTCGAAAGTTTTGACCACTCGTTTTACCTGCAAGGGTATTACCGGGATGAATGGCTTGACGCGTTTGAAGAGTGCGGGTTTGGGGTTAGGAATGAATATGGTTGCCGTAATTTTAGGCCATGGGAGAATGAAAGCGGTGTGCTTGGCATATTTGAAGTTGTAAAGTTACGCACAGTATAAGTAAATATAATAAATGGATAGCAGCAAGGAGGTAAACCATGTATTTTTCGATGGACGAAATAGGATTTGGGAATACCGAAAAAATCAAGAGAATCACGTCAGAAGCTGACCGGTGGCGGTTTATCTACGATACCGCGAAGGCGTACGGTTTTGATGGCGTACACATAACGCCGTCTCTTTACAATGACGATTTTGGGTTGGATTTGCTTAATATACCAAACTATTTTCAGGATTTTAAATTGACGCTGCATTTCGGCGGTTTTGGCAGGCTCGTTTCGGAGGATGATTTCGCCGCCTGCGATAGGGCTTTGGTTCAAAACCTTGAGGTTGCTTTAAGGAGCGATATGCACGACATATCCATACACCCACCGAATATTATGGGTCTATCGCCGGACGAAAAGAAGCACTGCCTTGAACTTTTTCATAGGGCCGTGACAAAGTGGCTCGGAATTGCGCTGAAAAGTAATTTATCGTTGTCGCTTGAAACGCATGTTACGGGTAAATACTTTTTGTTTGACGGGTTGGGGGAGTATGTGCGATTTATTGAAAACTACCCAGACTTAGGCGTACTTATTGACATATCACATAATTATTACGATGGGTATTCCGAGGATGAGATAATAAGCCATTTGGTAGATAAAAACGTAAAATGCCTGCATATAAGCGATGCCGTACAGGGTGCGGAGTTTAAGGCTGGCACGCATTTACCCGTCGGCCGAGGCGGTATGGATATTGCGAAAATACTTACGGGGTTTGCCCATATCCCTGGTTTATGTTCCGTTTTGGAGATTAAGGCAGACAGTGGAGATATAGGTAAAAGTTTGGAGTTATTGCAAAGGATGATTATTAAACGAAAGGATTGACCTTAATAATGAACGAAAAATTACAAGAAATAAACAATGCGGCGCAAGCTGCCGTTGCGGCGATAAGTGGAGCGACGGGTATTAAAGAACTGGAGGACATCCGCGTTGAGGTTTTCGGCAAAAAAGGGACGTTGACGGCGCTGATGAAAGCCATGGGCGGCTTGTCTGCGGACGAACGCCCTGTCTTCGGCCAAGCGTCGAATGCGGCGCGTATGGAAGTGGAAGCCGCGCTTAACGCGCGATTGGCGGAACTTAAGGCCGCCGAGATGACAAAACGCCTTGCGGATGAGGCATTGGATATTACGATACCGGGCCAAAAACCCATCCGCGGCGGCCGACACCCTATGACGATCGTTACTGAGGATCTCTGCAAAATCTTTATGGGTATGGGCTTTGAGATTGCCGAAGGGCCGGAGGTTGAGACGGCATATCACTCCTTTACAGCTCTAAATATATCGGAAACCCACCCGGCAAGAAGCGAGCAAGATACTTTTTATTTTAATGAAAACCACGAATTTTTATTGCGTACCTGTACATCACCCGTGCAAGTACGTGTGATGGAAGAGCGCAAGCCCCCCATCCGGATCATCTGCCCCGGCAAGGTCTACAGGTCAGACAATGTAGATGCGACGCACAGCCCTGTATTTCATCAAATGGAGGGGCTTGTGGTCGATAAAGGCATTACTTTCGGTGATTTAAAGGGCGCACTAACCGTTTTCGCCCGCGAGTTGTTCGGCGAGGAGACGGTCGTCCGCTTCCGCCCGCACTACTTCCCATTCACTGAACCGAGCGGCGAGATGGACGTGCAGTGCTTTGCCTGCCAAGGCATCGGCTGCCGCGTATGCAAGGGAGATGGTTGGGTGGAGCTTTTAGGTTGCGGTATGGTGCATCCCAACGTGCTGAAAATGTGCGGTATCGACCCGGACGTATACAGCGGCTACGCATTTGGCATGGGTTTGGAGCGCGTGGCGATGGCGCGCTTCGGCGTGAACGACCTGCGCGTGTTTTTTGAGAACGATGTGCGGTTTTTGGGGCAGTTTGCGTAATTTTATACTCATTAAACCATAAAATAGTCCGATAAGGTGCAATTACTGTAAGGTTCAACTTGAAAACAAAGACCGTTTTCAAATTGAACAGCTATAATAAATGCAAATAATAGGAAAGGCAGACGCGCCGCGTTGGTACGTCTGCCTTTTAATATACTTTAGGTTACGGGGTTGTAATATTATTTTCCAGCCTGTATAATTCAAGCAAAAACTTTACGTCCTCAAGCGTTGGGTTTTGGATGTTTGATAAATCTGGGAAACGTTCCATCAATTCCTCCGCCTTTTCCGGATGTTTTTTGAAAATGTTTTTGAAGATTGGCTTGGCCGGCTGGTATGGCGTTACAGACCATCTACCGGTCTGCATTTTGTAAAAATAGTCTCCCCAGTATGTGCCGCTGCCAACGCGCAACCATGTCTTCATATGCCAATTGTCGGTGTAGTGCCAGTGGTTTATGGCTCCGTTATGCGCTACCGTCCACGGCTGTATTTTGAATCCATGCCGTGTTGCCTCGTCGTGCAGATAGCGCAGGATTTCGGCAAGTTCGGGCGGTGCGCTGTCTGTAATCGCCAACATCAATGTTCCGGTATCGTGCATCTCCGGTGGGTGTTTCTCAAAGAAGCGGTGCGATAGGATGTTGCGTTGGTGGCATACCACCCTTTGGAGGCATTTTTCCTTGCACGGGTAAACCTCGTGCATGTGGCATTTGCAGCATTCTCTTTGTTGCTCTTTTAAGTAAGCCTTTAAAAATGCGAAGAGCCGCGGTGTGTCCGGGCAGGAAACGGTGAAGGTTTTGGATTTTTTGTCGTCAAACCCTTCGATAAGAAGCCCCATATCCGAAAACCCTTCAATCATGGGCTTAACCTTGCTTTTTACATCATGGCACAACCAAAACTTTTCTTTTTCAACGACTAGCGCGTTATTGTCGATCTGGCCGTTATCGAGCAAAGACCACAAAACATCCAATACGCCGTTATGGGAGACGCCCCACGCACCGATATCCCCAGCGCACAGCCAACCCCAGTCTAACGGGGATGTGTTTTCGATTTCCTCATAGATCGAATAGATAAAGTGCTGAAAGGATCTGAACGTATCAACGAATTCTTCGTTCGTAAACCCGTCAAGGAAGTAAGGGTCGATTATCACGTCTTCCGGTATGAACACTATTGACTTCTTTTGGCAACCGACGGCGGCCTTTGCTGGTTCTTCAAAAGCGTAGGCGATATGCTCACGGTATGCTTCGTTAATTGGAGTGGTTATGCCGTTATATTCGGTGTAAGCGTCTAAAAAATCATACGCCGTTTTTAACGCGCCGCCACCCGTACCAATGCCGTTTCCTTTAACGCCGCTTTTTTCGATGTCCATAATAAACTCGCCGATTGCGGCGGCGGATGGTGTACCGTATTTATGAGCTAAATGCAGCTTTTCTACTAGGGTTTCACAATTTTCGATTACAGCCTTCCTTGCTTTCTTTTCCAATAAAAAATCCAAAAATGACTGCTTGTTTTCTTGGGCGGGCGAGCGAAAGATACGTATCGCCTTTTCGTCAATCCATTCCGCCTTACCCGTTTTAACTAATCCGCGTGCGCGGCGTATGTATGTTGGGTTTACGGCGATACCATCGGCATTAATCACGTTAATGCGGTTGTTAAACTTTTCTATATTTGAATGTTCTATGTTTTTGGTCATTATAATCCTCCGTTTAAAACGGCAGGACACTAAAACACGTGCCTGCCGTAAATTAAATGTCTACGATAAAGCACAGGTATAACAATTTAAATTGACAATTAAATTCACACTTGCTAGTATTGGCGGTTTAAGTAGAAAGCGATGAAACTGTTTTCAACTTAAATGGCGATACATTCTCAGTTTGCTGCGATGGGTGCCGTCCCCTCAATGTATGTTCTTATTTTACTATTTGCGGAGCTATTTGTCAATAACATAAAAATTGGGGCTTGTAAATTAACTTCCTAAATGCTATACTTATTTTTATACGCGGGAGAAGACACTCATAAAATTAACACGCAGCGTAAGGCTATTTTATAGTTAAACGAGTATATATTCGGGCGGGCTTGCGTTTGCGGCCATGCGCCAACGTTTTGCTTGCATTTTTTATGAGGTGAACATGTTAAATAAACTTATAAACGTTATAGATGAACGTGGAAACACATTGGCACCAACCTACCCGCGGCGTGCAAAGTACCTTATTCGACACAAACGTGCGAGGGACAACGGCGACGGATCTATCACATTACTTACGCCGCCAAAGTCCATGGCAATCACTAAATATAAAGACGCTTTTTTGAATTATCTATTCGAAAAGAAACGCGCGCAAAAAACGATAGACGAACATATGCGGCTGTTTGGCATGTTTGGAGACACGTTGCCCGATGTTTCGGCTATCGGTGATTTTTGCTGGGGTAAATTTAACATAAGTTACGGGTCTGGTGAACTAACAGCTAGGTTTAAGTTTTTAGACGAGCTTGCCGCGTTTTGTGAAGCGTCTGGCGGCGATGGCATTATAAACTTTGAAATACCGATATTCGCTGGCGCAATCCGCGTCATGATACACGATTACTTTGAGGGTGCGGCGTGGCGCGCGGTTACGGAGATGAAGAAGGCTATTGTGCCTATTCCAGCAAATACGCAAATCGACCCGCAGTTCCTTGGCGGACTTAGTAACGACGAGTTTGTTGCGGCTTTTGCAGCGCTTCAGGAATTGGTTTACGGCATTTATGAAGGCATTGAGCAGGGTTCACCGTTTGAATGGGGCTGGCCGGATTGGCGCGGTCTTGGTGTGTACGGTATAGACCACGATAGGGTACTTAGAGCGTTACATTTACTTTCGCACGGGGAATTGGTTTGTGATACCTTGGTTTTGGATAAGAAATCTTATTTTTCATACGAACCCAACAAACCGCAGGAACGCGCAGTGATGCTGCTTAAGGGCTTTGCCGACCATGGATTTGATATTGAAGGGCTTGATGACAAAAAGTCGCCGTCGTTTACGGTTTCGTGCCCCGATTCGCCAAATGTTATGCGTGTTGTACATGCGTATTTTAGGGTTAGGGATAATCCCGGCGGCTGTGTTAAATGTACGGAAAGCTGCGAGGAGGACTATTGCTGGCGTACGGAGTATTGGCGTCATACAAAGAGGGTTTCGCACCGTTTTGTGGAAATGCGGGATGATAGCGATAGAGATGGACAGCTCTCCATAGCCCCCTGGTCGCCGGAGCGGTGGTACAGAGCAGAGTTTCTGGCTCGTACGGACGCGTTGCCGGAGGGGTTGCGCGCAACCCATTACTCTATATTTGAGGATGCGTGCAGGGTTGGTATTTGGGCAGAACCGTTCTATTCAATGTTTGACGACTCAATCGTTTACGGTAAGGGTACATGGAAGAAGCATAAACGGCTGATATATAATGACAACGGCACGATAAGGATGCGGCTGGAGCGTGTTTTCGCCAAGCATCCGTTAAAGGTTGGCGAGGCGGAGGCGCGTTTCCCGGGTATTATCACAAATCATCGGCATTTTTGCGGGGAATGCAAGCCGGATTGCAAATACAGGCTTGGTTACGGCGAGGATAGCGATAATGATAGCGATAAAGGCAAATCATGCTGCACGTACGCGGAATTTTACTTCCGTAACCTAACCTATGACGACGTGATGTTCGTGTGGGAGCTGTTTAAGCTGGACAACAATATTATACTCGCTAAACCATAAAATGGTCCGATAAGGTGCAATTACTGTAAGGTTCAACTTGAAAACAAAGACCGTTTTCAAGTTGAACAGCTATAAATCAACAACCAAATAATTTAAGAACAAAAAAAGGCGGACGCAGCGTAATTTGCGTTTGCCTTTTAAATTATAGAGGAATGTTCATAAAAATTATTTTCCGCCACTATACCATCGGCGGTGCGTGGCTGATGGTGTCCGCTGTGTACTCTATAATATCACCGGGTTGGCAGTTCAACGCCTTGCAGATAGCGTCCAGCGTGGAGAAGCGGATCGCGCTGACTTTGCCCGTCTTCATCTTTGATAGATTCACCGCCGATACGCCGACAGCAGCGGCGAGACTGTTAAGCGACATTTTACGGTCGGCCATAACCCTGTCAAGTCTTAAGATTATCATGTGCCACCTCTCTTACAACGTTTCGTTGGATTCTGCTTGCAAAACGCTTCCATGTGCAAATATATGAACGAGAAGATGTGCGAGAAGGATGAATATGACCGCGAGTACGATGTGCGTAATATTCCATAAAAATACGGAAACAGGGGCAAGGCTACGGGATATAAGGGTTATAACTACCCAGTTTCCAAATATTTGATATGAAGTTGTCGCAATTACCAAGGTTTTAAGTATCCGTGTCAGGCGCACGTTAGAAAGCGTGAATGGTGTCCACATGGTTTTCGTTTCCTTGCATATTAAGGCTGATATGTGTAGAATGGCGGTAAATAATGCAGGGCTTAGCATCCACCAGAATATAATGGATAAAATTATGGGACGCGAGAGGTCTGCAGCTGTAATCTGCGTACCGGCAAAATTAACGTTCACGATGTGAATATTGTTTGAACTTAAGTTATCTGTAGTTTGCTGTATATCGCTCGTAAAGGCATACATGAGAAATAAAATTAAGATAAATAACGTTAAAGCGAACATGGCTAAGCTGCATACGCGGAAGGCGACTTGCAGCCACTTTGCCGTTTTCGTTAATTTAATGTGGTCGGTTTTCATATATTTGTGCATGAAGGATGACCTCCTAAACTTGGTTTATAAGGTTATCATATCAGAAGAATAAATGAATGTCAACAATAAATTATTGATAAACGATAAATAATTTATGTTATAAATGATATTATGAACTGATGGCGAAGCAAACCAGAGCGTACGGCGTGAGGGTTATTAGATTTGTAGCGAAATATTGCTGTAGGGGCGGTCTGTGACCGCGTGAAATATAGAATACGTGCAAACTCAAGGGTTATGGCGGTCGCAGACCGCCCCTACGGTAGCCAAGTTTATAGTTTCGCTGCAAGAATGTCGCAGACATCTTTTCGCATTCATACTCCCGCTTGATTCGTAATCTCGTGGCTACGGAATCAATCCATCCGCTCTAAATCCGGTTATGAGCCCGACAATACTATGTCTTCCTGAAATTGTAAGGTACTGCCGTCAATGGTGGTAACGCGGCACACTCTCACGCCCCATGGCTGTACGGCTGGTTTTGTTATCTTGTCCCAGCCGTTTTGCCTTATAAATTTGTACAAAGTATCCAAACCGCCCTGTACGGACATAAAGCCGACCTGCGCCTGCGGCGGTTCGCCGTAAAACATGTAGAAGCCGCGTTGCGGGCTGATGATGTCGAATATCTCGCCGGGGTAGTCGTACACGGCTCCGTATATACCCCGGCCCTCGTCATCGTACGCTATCGTTTCGCCGAACCAACCCAACACTTCCTTAAACCATTTGGCGGTTCTATCCATGTCCTTCGTTAAGTAACAAGGCATGTTTGACGTGATATAGTAACCGTGCTTGCTGTACTTATCCATATTATCCATAAAAACAACCCTTCTTTCCTCAAATATTTTTTCGGGGCTTAGTTTTGGATATAGCATAAGGTTTGCACCATCATCGCGCGCAGACGAGGGTGACATGCCGAACATTTGAGAGAATGCACGGGAAAACGCAGCGGGTGATTCGTAGCCGTATTTTAAGGCGATATCAATAATTTTTTCGCCGGTCTCTAAAATATCAACGGCCGCAAGCGACAGCTTCCTCTTACGGATATAAACCCCGACAGTGGTATTCGTTAGAAATGAAAAAAACCTTTGGAACTCCCATAAAGAATACCCGGCATGCCTCGCCGCCCGGTTGATGTCGATCTCATGCTCCATATGTTCTTCCAAATAATCTATAATGCGGATTATTCTGTTCTGCCAATCCATAACTTCACCTCCTCATACGTATCTCAAGTAAAATTCGTGCTTATTTCGCGCGAATTTAGTATGCAATTTACTTGAGACTAGTAACAAAAACATTATAAATAATAAAGAGATAGTTTGCTTCGCTGCGTGTGTATTTTTCTGCATATGAAGATATATTGGACAAAATTTTTTCGCGTATTTCGTAAAGATTATAAGGATTAATTTATTTCAACCGGATTTGCATGTACCTTACAATGTTTTACCTTTGGAAATTGTTTTTCTATCGCATCGTGTACGCGGTGAGCGGTGTTGTGGGCGTCTCGGAACGACAGCTCCGCGCTTACGCCGATCTCCACATCCACGAAGATCCTGTTGCCGAAAAGGCGTGTGCGTAACGTATCCACGCTCATAACCTCTTCCTGCGCCAAGATTATATTTCGCATTTCCTCTGTGGTTTTATAATCGCACGCGCTGTCCGTCATCTTGCCTATTGCGTCTATTGTTATACCTACGGCTGTTTTAAGGATAAACACGCATATAACCAAGGCAGCGACGGAATCCAAAATTGGAAAACCCATGCGCGCACCCAAAATGCCGACAAAGCTGCCTATGGATGAGAGCCCGTCAACCCGGCTGTGCCACGCGTCCGCCATCAGCGCGTTGGAATCTATCTTACGTGCTGCAGAGCGGACGTATCGGAACAGAAGTTCCTTAACGGCAATCGACACGGCGGCCGCAACCAAGGCCAAAATACCGGGGATGGCTAGGTGCTCAAAATCACCTGCAAGTATCGTTTGGATACCGGACCAGCCGATGCCCACGCCAACAACTGTAATAAGCGCGGCCAGGGCAAGCGTCGCCACACTCTCAAAACGTTCGTGTCCGTAGGGGTGCTTATCGTCCGATTTTTTATTTGCCATTTTTATGCCTACCATAGCGATAACGGTGCCGAAAAGATCGGTTATGGAGTGTACCGCATCAGATACCATGGCGGCGGATCCGGCAAAGATACCGGCAAATAGTTTGAATGCGGAAAGGCCGATATTTACGATAATGCTGTTGCGCCCGGCCGTCATTGCGATTTGTTCGTTCGATTTGTTCATATAACTTGGCTCCCTCGCATAGAATTAACCATTACATAGACATGTATAGCGCAATGGAGTTAAAAACAGCTAGGACGGGTTTGAAAGTCCTCGAATATAATAACTGTTTAACTGTCATTTAGCTGTATAACGGGGGGTTAATCCTTATGCACAATGATTATGATAATACCGAATATATCGGTGATAACCGTGGTTTAGAACTTGATGCCGATACCGACGCCGATACCGATACCTTTAGCGAGCCGGAGGCGGCGATAAGCAACTATGCGGCTCTTGCGGGCAAAGTGGTGAGTGACCCGGAATTTAGCCATGAGGTTTACGGCGAAGGGTTTTACATAGTACAGCTTGAGGTTCAGCGTCTTAGCCAGACATACGATATATTGCCGGTTACTATATCGGAACGCTTGATGGGGCAGGACAATATACATTTAGGCAGTTTCTTGGATGTTTACGGGCAGATACGGTCATACAACAGCTACAGCGAGGCCGAGGGGCGAAATAAGTTGGTGCTGACGGTTTTTGCGAGGGACATTGAAGTTTTAGATGACTTCCCCCCAAGAAACACAAATGAAATCTTCCTAAACGGATATATCTGTAAGCCGCCGGTTTTCCGCACGACGCCATTTGGGCGAGAGATAACAGATATGTTGGTGGCGGTTAACCGCTCATACAATAAATCCGATTATGTTCCGGTTATAACCTGGGGGCGCAACGCGCGTTTTTGTGGCCGCCTTGCCGTGTCCGACAACGTGATGTTATGGGGGCGCTTGCAATCCCGCCCATATCAAAAGAAGTATGATGACGGGCGGATTGAGGATAAAGTGGCTTTTGAAGTTAGCGCAAGTAAAGTGCAGGGGTCAGAGGCTAGAGATTAGAGAGAACTTGGGTTATCGAACCCCTCTGTAAGCCATGGGTGTAGTATACGGCGTTTTTTCCATCTTTGACCAAAGCAAGTATTGGCAAATTGCCTCCGTTTAGTCCACAGGTTTCCGCAATCCTTTCACAGGCAGAGGTGTCATCCGATATCATAAGGTTGATGCCTTCTTGTTTCGCGGTTTCCTTTGCGGTTTCTAAAGATTCGTTTGTAGTGTTGGTTGCAAATATTATATCGAGGTTTTTTTCCTTGATTTGTGAAATAGCGGCGGCCAGCTCGCCCAGGAGCTGCTCCGTCGGCTCGCTGCCGGGGTTTATATGAGCGATCAGCGTATATTCGCGCAAAAAGCCGGCAAGGTCGTTACCTGTGAAACATCCGGCTACGTCTTTCGGCTCGCAAACGTTTGCCGAAGTATCGACTGGCAGGGATATATTCACGGTTTTGTCGTCGTCTACGGTTACATAATAAATATTGGCGGATACGGTGCCGTCGGCAAGGCGTAGAGCGGCAATAAAGCGATAGTTGCCAGCCTCCACTGTGTGCGTGCCGGCAATGTCGTATCTGCGTCGGCCGCCTCCGCCGCGCCCGGCACCCATGCCAACACCAAAATTGGGTGTAGCGCCAAGCCAGGTGTGCGTATATTCGCCATTAACAAGCCTTGCGGCGGAGAAATTTGTAAATGGCGCAAGGCCGATACCGTTTATGGTAAGGTTATAAATCTTTTTTTCATGTAAAGATGTGTGCAAAGATGTCTGCGATGCGCTAGATGCGTTAGTTTCGTGGTTAGGAAGTTTTGCGAATTTGCCACCTGCCCAAAACTCGACGGATCCGCCGCCGCCGCCCCAACTACTGATTGTCGAGCGCACGGGGATGCCGATTGTACGGGCGATAGCGACGAAAAGGGTTTGTTTGGAAATATCGTCGCCGACTTTATATTCCAAAAGCTTTGCCGGAGACGCCGCCATGCCGCGTACGGAGTAGGATGCTGTGCCGAAGCGGTTGTTAGAAGCGATGTTATTATTTAAAACTTGCCATAAAGCGCGTGGGTCCTTTCGGAACTCCTCTTTTTCCGCTTCGTTATTAAAGTATGATAAAACCATGCCGCGGTAAGCCGTTAGCATTTCTGTACCGATGCGAGGGTTGAGGACGAAGCCGTCGTAAAGTTCCGTTGGGATATCGTTGGTTGGCGGGTACGCATGTTGAGTGAGATCAAGCAAGACATCTGCGGAAACATCGATTAAATCTTTGGGTTGTAAGATTTTTAACAGTCTAATTTTATTAGCCACAGATAACACAGATTCCACGGATTTATCATCCAAAAACTTCAATATTTCGGATAGGTTGCCGCGTGCGTCGGTGAAGATGCGTGCGTCGTCCTCACTCATTCCATATTTGACGGCGATCTCCTTCGCGCGTTCATCATTTGCGAAGGTTGCGAAGTAGGCTTCGCGCTCCGCGTTGCCCGCTTTCATACGGGTCTCGTATACTACCCGCATTTCATCCGTAACGCCGAAATCTGGATCTTTATAATCGCTTTTCGTTGGGGAGAAGAGGACGGATTCTTTGCCTTCCTTACTAGTTACGAAGTCGTTGCAATCAAGCTCCAGCACATATTTATCACTACCATGTTCATTTGCCGAAATGTGATGTATAACAAATCTCTCACCGTCGGTGATATGCAGGAAAACGTCGCCGCGACCGAGAGTTACTGATGCCGTGCCGCTTTCGTCGGTATGTATGGTCAAAAGAGTTGCTATGGACGAGCCGTTAATGTTCTGTACATTTATCTGCAAGGGTTTTTCGGCGTTTTTAACGTTGATAATGACCTTTACCGTGTTTTGGCAATATAGGGGTGTAAGGTTTATCTCGTGGCTGATGTCGGTGCTGTAGGCGATTTCCTCGCCGCACTCTATCCGCGAAAAAACGCGGGAGAGGACGATGTTTGCGCGTGACGCAGGTAGGTTTACCCACGATTTGCCGACGGCAGGTTCCGCCTCGGAAACTATCCATTTACCACCGATGTATGACTCCACCCAGGCGTGGTTGCCATCGCAATGTGCCCAGCGCGGCACGTGCACCTGGCGCGCCGGTATGCCGATTGCGCGCAAGGCTGAGGCGATAAGCACAGACCCCTCGCCGCAGCGTCCGTATGTGGATTTGAAAACACCTAGGGGTGCAAGAGTGCGCGGGTTTGTCGGGCTGTACGTCATGCGCGCTATACCCCAGTAACCTGCCTCTATTACGGCGTTATTTATGTTTTTGCCAACAACCATGGGGTAAAGCTGGTTATAGATAATGCTACGGTTAAACTCTACGTTTTCATTATTTACGCGGTATTGTAATACAAAATTAAACCAGATATCCTCTGGCACTTCCTCGTTCCATAGGTTTAACTCTCTAACCATCAGCGCGTGGCGAACGATTTTGGCATAGATATCGGCATCGTAGGATATTAAGTCGGATAGGGGCATGAATGCGTAAAGGTATTTGAGACATAGAGCCTCGTCGTCTTTTGCATTGTTTAGAATTTCGTCAAGGCCATTTGGAAGAGGTAGCGCGGCGAAGCGGCTGTTGTAGGCCGCGTTGATTTTTGCTTTGATCGAATCAGAGAACATAGGTTATCGACCCCTTATTTTATTTTTGCGAAAATTGTTTTATAGATTATATAAGCAAATAATGCGCCAATCGTTTGCATGGCGATGAAGATTAGGCCGTCCGCCGGGCGTATACCGGAAGCGGTAGCGGTAAACATGCGCGCGACGGTAACCTGTGGGTTGGCTATCATACCCGATGATGTGGCCATAATCTGACCGCCAACTAAAATCGCGACAAATACCGAAATCCTCTTAATATTATTTTTAGTAAGCATAAGAATGGCGAAGATTAGGATAAAAGTGGCAAAAATTTCACTTATAAACACAAAAATGTTACTTGTGTTTATAGAGAGAGTAAAAATTGCGCCAACTTCGCTATAAAACATTATGTGACTTACCGTTACGCCTGTTAAACCGCCTGCAAATTGCGTTAGAATGTATGATGCGGCCAAAGTTTTATTGATTTTTTTATCAAGTAAAAAAACTACTGTCAGCACAGGGTTAAAATGTGCGCCGGAAACCGGACGGAACATTTCGATCAAAGCGCACAGTATGAAAGTTATAGTTACAGCACTTGCAAGCGTGGACAGGCCGGCAGTTGCTTCAAAGAGCAATGAAAATAAAATATTTGATGAAACGGCGGCTGTGACTAAGATCATCGAACCTAAGAATTCCGCCGTTAACTTGGCTGTCATGCTATACATTAAACCTAAACAAAATGACATCCCCGTCTTTTACGATGTATTCTTTACCCTCCAAGCGTACCTTGCCGGCTTCCTTTGCGCCCTGCGGCGAGCCGTATTCCTCCAAATCAGCGAAGTTTACTACTTCGGCGCGGATAAAGCCGCGCTCGATATCCGAGTGTATCTTCCCGGCGGCAGCCTTGGCTTTAGTGTTTAATGGTATCGTCCAGGCGCGGCTTTCCTTCGGGCCGGCGGTGAGGAAACACATTAGCCCAAGCGCTTTGAACCCGGCGGATATAACCAAAGTAGAGCCGGGTACGGATATGCCCAAGTCAGCAAGCATTGCGTCGCGCTCCTCGTCGTCGAAGTCAACCATTTCCTCTTCGAGTTTAGCTGAAACGAGGAAAACCTCGGCGTTCCTGTCCCTCAAAACCTCCATCGCCGCACGGGAGTGGGTGTTGCCGCTATCCAACGAGTTATCGTCCACGTTCAGCGCGTAAATAACAGTCTTCTTCGACAAAAGCCCGAACATGGCGGCCATATCATCCTCTTCCTTGGTAAGTTCTACATCGCGTAGGGAAGTGCCCGCTTCCAAGGCTTCAATGAACTTGTCTAAAATAATAAGCTCCGCCGCGAGGTTTTTGTCTGCCTTTGCGGCTTTCTGCGTTCTTTCCTTCCTGCGCTCTAACTGCTCCAAGTCGGCAAAAATTAGCTCAAAGTCGATGGTCTCGATGTCGCGCACGGGGTCTATATTGCCGTCCACATGCATTACGTTCTCGTCCTCAAAGCAACGTACGACATGTAATAACGCGTCCGATTCACGTATCGACGCGAGGAACTTGTTGCCAAGCCCTTCGCCTTTGCCGCTGCCCCTTACCAAACCCGCGATATCCATTAATTCGGTTGTGGCGTGGATGACCTTTTCGGATTTATGCATCTCTGCCAGCCTAAAGAGACGCGGCTCAGGCACCTTGACCTGGCCGACGTTTGATTCCTTCGTGGAGAACGGTGATACGCCAGATTTCGCGCCTGATTTGGTGCACGCGTTGAAGAGGGCGGTTTTGCCGCAGTTTGGTACTCCTAAGATTCCTATTTTCATTTATTATTGCTCCTTGTTTTTGTTGGTTTAACCTGACTTGTCATAAGCGTTTTAACTATGAGATTGCGGAACTACTTGGAGTAAGGCCGCGGTGAGGCAGCGACCTAACTCCAAGTAGTCCCTCTCGTTTGCTCCGCAAACTGCCGGGCGGCAGTCGAGCCGCAATGACGGTACTGGCCGCATGGTGTCTCGCTTCGTTCGCGATGACAAATATTTTCGTGTGTTTCGTGGTTAAAAATTCGCAGTTAAATATTATCGTAATTCCCAAACTCCCTACGCAACTCCATCATCATTTCGTACCGTTCTAGCGGCATACCGGTATACACGCAGTTGGAAGTGCCGAAGATAAAGCCGCCGCCCGGCATACCGTCGCGCAGGGCGCGCAATACGTCGGCGCGCACTTCCTCATCCGTGCCTGTATCCAGCAGGCCGCAGTTTACGTTGCCGATTAAGCACATGGTTTTGCCGTACCGTTCCTTCATGTACTTTAAGTCAACGCCGCCCTGTGGATCCAGCGAGTGTAGTGCGTCGGGTTTGCAATCTATAATCTGGTCAACAATGGGCATCATGTTTCCGTCCGTATGTTTAATGGAATAAAAACCCATGTTTCTGTATTCGCGTATAATTTGTTCCAGGTAAGGCGTAACAAATTCGCTGAATTGGGATGGGCTGAAAAAAGGATTGGCGTTGAAGCAATAGTCGCTGCAGAGGGCATAGCCGTCCAGCAAGCCTTTGCCGGCCAATCTCTCCGCGCTTCTTATGCAATGCTCTACGGATGCCTTAGCACGTCTGTGCAGCTCCTCTGGGTTTTCGTACATCATTTCGGTAAACTCCATCATACCGTTACCGTCTGGTACGCTAAACGTCGGGTCGCCGTGCGCGACGAGGAAATAGTCCGTCCAAGCGCGCTCGCGTATAAGCTCTAAAAGGCGCGGCCAATCCTGCTCACTAGGCGCGCCGTGTACGAAAATGCCGTCATGCCCGTAAAGTTCGGCGGTTTTTATGTATGTGTCCGCAATGTCAACTAAATGTAGGTCGCGTTCCTTCTGCGACATCTGCGACCATTGGTGGAAATGGCGGTGGGATGGATGGAGCTTGCCAAACGCCTCCATCGTCAGAAAAAATACAAGCTCAAATGCAGGAACGAGCCCAGTAACTGGCTGTAATTTAAGGGCAGAAATAAATCTTTGTTTTGGTGTCACGCTTATTTACCTCCTGATATTAAGGGTAAGATTACCCCATGATACCACAAAACCGCAAGAATGTAAATTAATAAGAAAAAAATACTTGCGTTTTTGTTGTTTTGTGGTATAATATAATTGTGGTGAATTATGCTTATTGGCAAATCAGTTTACTGAAGAGGTTTTTATGTTTACAGTTGGAGATAGGGTTGTATACCCTTTGCACGGTGCGGGAGTTATTGAGGGGCTTGAGGAAAAGAAGATAGACGGTAGTACGCAAAACTACTACATCCTTCGTCTGCCCATAGGTAATTTAACGATTATGGTGTCCGTTAAAAACGCCGCCAATACGGGCGTGCGCCCGATTATGGAGGGTGAAGAGCTGTTGGAGGCTATGGCAACCGTCGTTACCCGTCCCGTTGTGATGAACGAAAACTGGAACCTCAGGTATAAAGAAAATATGGACAAGCTGCGTACGGGCATTATCGGCGAAGCGGCAGAGGTTTTCCGTAACTTGCGCCTGCGGGAGCGGGAGCGCGGCCTTAGCACGGTTGAGAAAAAGATGTTGTCGACGGTTAAACAGATAATTATCAGTGAAATTATATTGTCGCATGGGATAGATAAAACAGAAGCTGAAGAGCTTTTGGAAAATGTTGTGGAAGGTAGGGGCGCAACAGACCGCGCCTTGGCATAATATCATGAAATTAGTGTCATGGAACGTAAACGGGCTTAGAGCCTGCCTGGGTAAAGGGTTTGTAGACAGTATGCAATACCTGAATCCTGATATCATATGCTTGCAAGAAACGAAGATGAAGGAAGGCCAGGCGCAGGCAGGGCTTATCGGGTACCATGAGGTATGGAACGAGGCCGTCAAGCCGGGTTATTCTGGTACGGCGGTTTTTTCGCGTGTTAAGCCAAAAGGGTTCTTTTTAGGCATGGGTATGGAGGAACATGATAACGAAGGGCGGATAATCACGTGCGAGTTTGACGGGTTCTACCTTGTAAACTGCTATACCCCCAACTCCCAACGTGAGCTTGCACGGCTTGATTACCGCATGAAGTGGGAAGAGGACTTTTTATCCTTCATAAAAGGATTGGATAGTAAAAAGCCGCTTATTCTATGCGGTGACCTTAACGTAGCACACCAAGAGATAGACCTTAAAAACCCAAAAACTAACCGCAAAAACGCAGGGTTTACGGACGAGGAGCGCGGAAGGATGGCGAACCTTCTCGCGGCCGGCTTCGCCGACACGTTCCGTACGCTGTATCCAAGTGAGGCGGACGCGTATACCTGGTGGTCGTATATGCGGCAGGCGAGAGAAAAGAACGTTGGCTGGCGTATCGACTATTTTATCGTGTCAAACAGGCTTATGCCAAACGTAATATCGGCAAAAATCCACCTGGATATAATGGGGAGTGACCATTGCCCGGTAGAGATAGAAATAAGCATAAAAAATGAAGGTATGTAGGCGCCACACCTTCATAAAGCTATTGCTTGTTGTTTGCGTATTAGTTTTATTGGTGGCGTGCGGCAGGCGCGGTTATTTCGTTGCTTTGGACGAGTCGCGCGTTTTTGTTGATTTTATGGGGCAGGATGCCTTTACGTTCTATAATGGTCACGTTTACGTGATAGGCGCATACGGCATTATAGAGTTTTTCCGTGGTCAGCACGCAATGATCGAGATTATCGGCAAGCCGTACACATTATATCACCTATCAATGATACTTACGTCGGGGCCAAGTTCGGCCGCGGGGTTGGGTTACGCGTATTCAGACTCGTACGGCCGCGTGGCGTGGACGTGGCGTATCGCCGCAAACACGCGTCCAGGCCGCCTTTCCGCCGTAATATTAGGGGGCGGCGATCGGGTCGTTTTGGATGTTTTGGTGCATTGATTAATGTTATCACTTATTTTGTGAAGTTAAGACAGAAGATGTATGTCATTAAAGTTGTAGTGAACCCGTTATAAAAAATATCTTTTTGCTGCAACCGTGTTTATTATACAATTGCTATATAATGGCATTTTAAATGTATAATTATTAATATAACGAAAGAGGATAAATAGTTATCATGCAATTACTTCAAACAATTCTTATCGCTGTTGGCGCAATTGTTGCTGTTGTTACACTTGCAAAAGATCATGTAAGGCGGAAACGCCAAGCAACATTAGATTTTAATATTGCTATATCTAAAGAAATTTATGAAATACATAGTCAGATTGAAATAATTTTTATGAGAAGAGATATAGAACCAGACGATGATCGATACAAAAATAATATTGATATACAAGATAAAATTGCTCGTTTGCTTTCATTATATGAGCGTACAGCCATTGGTATTCGTTACAATGTTTTTGATAAAAACATATTTATGGAAATTACAGGAAGGCACACCTTGAGGTGGTATAAGAGATTAAAAAAATTAATTGAATTTTATCGAACTGAAGAAGATGCTAATCCAAACGCATATATGGAATTTGAAAGATTAGCGCATAGAATGGATAAAAAATACAATCAAACAGTAAAGAGAAGATTTTGTGAATTGATTATAACCAAAATTAAAAATTTTAATTGGACGAAAAGAAATTCCTAACATTCTGCCAAATATCCACAACCTTAAATCTAACACGCACATTTTCACTATTATTCACAAGATTATTTACGCTAATATTATTAAACTCGATCCCAACGCTGCCCGCAAAGATTAAATCGTCCGCGGTCAGGTTTTCGCGCATTACGGCACGCGTGAGGCACAACGGGGGGAAAACGACGCACCACCAGTTGCGCCCAATACCATCGCCGATGTGTATCTGTACGGCCTCGTACATACCAGCTGGCAGCGTTACGTCACCGTAAGAGCGTGATGGAAAAAATATCTGCGCCAACTCAGCCGTCGCATCGTGGCCGGTAATTTTTGCTGCGATATCAGCCAGCCTATCCAATTCACGTTCTAAAATCTCACGTGCCTCGCCTACGGTTTCATCGCCTGTCAAATACTCCCTTAGAACTTCCAATACTGCCTCTTTAACCTGAAACTTCTGTGCCTGGTCGACGGGCGAGTCGCTGTGCGCGATAACATGCAGGCGGATGAGGCTTTCGGCGATCTCCCGCTGAGTACTATTGGAATACATCGCAGCGGTAAAAACAAATCCAGCCATAAAAACGCAAAAAACTACCATAAATCTTCTTGCCATAATAAAACCCCTCAAAATTTATTTATATGTTGACTACGTAAATAATGTTTGCCAGAATATGGGTGCAATATACATTCGCTTGACATTTTGGTTAAAATTGTTATACTCTAGGTAAACTAACTAAGGGGGATTTTATTGTGAAATCTAACATTACGGGCTTGGCCCATATCGGTGTGTTCGTTAAGGATATGGATGTGTCAATTGATTTTTATAGGCGCCTCGGGTTTGCGCTTGATAACGAAGAGCAGATACCCGGCGGCGTCAAGTTGGCGTTTTTATCTGCCGGTACATGCCTCATAGAGCTTATTGAGGCTGGCGCGGAACGTGCCGTACAAGGAGGTGTAGTTGATCATATCGCCATGACGGTGGAGAATATAGAAAAGGCTGTCGCAAACGCAAACGCGAACGGCATCACGATAGATGCGGCGGCGATCAAACATGCACCTATCTTAGGCGGCATCAGAAATGTGTTTTTTACAGGCCCGGATGGGGAGCGGCTGGAGTTTTTTGAATATCCTATAGAGGAATGTTCGTAGAATGGTTACATACGTAACTATTCTACGAACAAGCTGGGACGCTTGCGCGTTGCCCAATCAAGCTTTACTTTGAAGTAGTATAAAAATTTTAACAAGCTAAATTTTGATACTACTTCAAAGTAATTCCTCTATAAATAAAAATTTATTTTTCTGCATAACCAGCTTGACTCTCAACTTGGTTTATAGTTTATACTATAAATATCATTAGTCATATAACTTTTGAAATCAAGCGTTTGAGGAGTTGTTTTATGGATAAGCTCGAAAAAATCAAGGCTGTTTCGGCTCGGTTTGAGGTGGCTACTAGCACGCTTCGGTATTACGAAAAAATGGGGCTGCTTGAGAGTTGCCGGTGCGAAAGTTCCGGTTACCGTTTGTACGACGAGGCGGCGCTTATACGCCTGCGTCAAATCCTGATTCTTCGCAAGATGGATATCTCTATCGGAGACATACGTGTGATATTTCGTGAAAATGATTCTGAGGCAATGCTGTCAGTGCTTAATAGAAAGTCAAACGATATTGATGGCGAAGTGGCTGTATTGTATGAAATAAAAGGGTTGGTGCTGGATTTTATAAAACGGATCAAAGAAATCGACTTCCACAACGAAGCTGATGTAAAGATGCTGTTTGATAAAGCTGTGGAGATTGAGGCATCGCTTCCAATTCCGATCCTAATATTGTTGATGATGATAAATTTGTACAGATGCTTGACACAAGCGGTCAGATAGACAAAACCATCACCCGGGTTGCAATTGAACCTATCGCGAAGAATGATAGGTGCAACATGTTGTCGTTTGAGCTTATTGAGCATGAAGCATACAGGTTTATAGGCAAAAGCGTGTATTTCCGCGCGGGTACGCCGTGCGGCGACGCGTGGTTCCATGATTTTTTGTACGAAAATTCCGGTTGGTTGTGGGATAAACTTCACGAAATGCACGAATTCGCGTCGGATCAACCCAAAAAGGCGGCTCTCTTGACTTGGGATAAATACTGCGAAAAGACGGAACTTCTCGGCTTTACATACGGTAAATTCATGAAGGCCGGCACACCTGTTCCTGCTGGTATGGATTATTTTGACATCCCGGCAGGGTATATGGGTGTGGGCGTTTTTGATAATTGGGATGAAGGGGACCACGAACACATGGTAACGAGCTCTATTTTAAATACTGGGGAATTTAAAGCAACTTCTTGGAAATATATGGGCGAATTTCTAACAGATGTAAATGAATATGGATTTTTTGTCGCGTGTGAGAAAAATATTGCGGATGGGTCAGTATGAGCGTAGAGGTAAAAGTTGTGTAGATAATAGTATCTTGATTATAAAAAATATTAAGGACAGTCTTTTTATAAAGTAACCCAAAGATCAAGTTGTAATTTAAATCACGCTGTGCTATACTCATCCAATGAAAAACTTCAATCTAACACAAGGCGGGATTTTACGTAAACTTATGCAGGTGGCCGTTCCCATTATGGGCAGCCAGTTCTTGCAATTATCATATACATTAATGGACATGTTTTGGGTTGGCCGCCTAGGCGATATGTACGGCGCAGGCCCGACCGACGGCAGCGACGCCGTTGCCGCGACGGGTGCGGCCGGCATGTTTATTTGGCTGTCCATGGCGTTTATGTTCTTTGGGCGTATGGGTGCGGAGATCGGCGTATCGCAGAACCTTGGTAAGGGCGATGTAAAAGAAGCGCGCCGTTTTGCCGGCAATTCTATTTTTATCGCCGCCGCTTCGGGGCTTCTGTTTGGTGTGCTTTGCATTTTCGCCGCACCGTGGCTTATCTCATTCTTCGCTATTCCGGACGCGCACGTCGCGGCGGATGCGGCCACGTATTTGATGATTGTGGGGTTTGGTTTCCCATTCGTTTTCGTATCGTCGGCTATAAACGGCGCGTTTAATGGTTCCGGCAATAGCCGCCTGCCGTTTTGGGCAAACTCCATTGGCTTTATTATAAATATGATACTCAGCCCGCTTCTCATTTTCCCCGCCGGACTTGGGATCATGGGCGCGGCCATCGCGACTGTCGCCGCCAATTTAATAACCTTCGGAATAATGCTTTGGGCTATGAAGCACAACAAAGGCCGCCCGTTTGAAAGATACGCCTTCTTCGCCAAACCGCGTCTGCGTGAAGTTAAGCAGATATTTAAATGGAGCTTGCCGATTTCTGCTGAATCATTGCTGTTTACGTTCTTCAGCATGATCCTCACGCGTATGGTTTTCGACGCGGATTTCGGCGGCACGGCGGCGCAGTCCGTCATGCGTATCGGTGGCGAGATAGAGTCGTTGTCGTGGCTTATCGGCGGTGGATTCGGCTCGGCGGTTACGGCTTTTATTGGTCAGAATTATGGGGCGAATAAATGGACGCGCATACACAAAGGCCGGCGTATAGCCATCGCTACGATGTGCGTTTGGGGTGGGCTTGTGATGCTATCCTTCCTTTTGTTTGGCGAACAGTTATTTACGCTG
>WQWB01000010.1 GCA_009785555.1 Defluviitaleaceae bacterium
GCGGGATATTTTTTATAACAGCGCGGAAAACATCCTCAATACCGATATTGGCCTTTGCAGAAATCTTTGGGCAATCCTCCGCCGGCAAACCGATAATTTCCTCAATCTCGTCAACCACGCGCGGTATATCCGCCGCTACAAGGTCAATTTTGTTGATAACGGGCACAACCTCAAGGTTGCCCTCAATCGCCAAATATACATTGGCAAGCGTCTGCGCCTCCACACCCTGCGCCGCATCCACTACAAGCACTGCTCCCTCGCACGCGGCAAGACTTCTTGAAACCTCGTAGTTAAAGTCGATATGGCCGGGCGTGTCGATCAAATTAAGCACATACTCCTGCCCATCGAGTGTATACACGAGGCGGACGGACTGCGCCTTGATAGTGATGCCGCGCTCACGCTCCAGATCCATATTATCAAGCACCTGATCCTGCATTTCGCGGCTCGTCAATAGGCCAGACGATTGGATAAGCCTGTCGGCCAGCGTGGACTTGCCGTGGTCTATATGTGCGATGATGCTGAAATTGCGTATAAATTGTTGGTTACTCATGTTTCCTGTTCCTCCAAACCCGGGCGGCCTAAGACCGCCCCTACAAAAATAAATAACCCGCCCTAAAATGAGTGGGTTATTTATATTGTACATTATTTATTGATGATTTGCAACCTAAAATATACTTACCTACATACTTTCAAAAATTTATTACTGCCTTATATAAGGATTGCCATTGATTTCAATAGTGTCGCTTGAGCGCAAGAATGAACGTGGAATTACCACGGGATTCTCAAAAACTCCACGTTCGCAGCGCGTACCGTCATAATGGACATTTTCAGTCCACATCCAAGAGAATTCAATCTCCGTGGAGGTGATTGTAAACGTGCCATGCTCTTCACGTGAATGTATAAGCTGGCCGCAAGTGAAACATTCATAACCATGGTCTTCTACAATCGTCCATGTCACGTTGTTTCCTTGGAAAGTATACGACGTGAAAGTGCCAACATTATTCACCCACGTGCCGTCAAGATTTGCGCGGCAAGCAGTCAATAGTAGCGCCGCAAAAACAGCAGCAAGCCCAAGCAATAAAACCTTAAATTCAAAATGTTTAATAATAAATCACCTTCCAGTTTATGTTTATTAATGATTGCTTTAAACCAAACAACTTCTTAATATCAACTTTGTTTGCTAGCCCGAAAAATATCATTATCAACAATGTTAGCAGAAATTTCATCAACAAAATATTTATTAATAAAAATTCACATACTCCTTTACCGAAAATTATAGAGGCCTGTTCGTAGAATAACAATTATGCAACTCGCGAGGTGCATCCGAATGCCTTCATGGCGAATTTACCCTGCAATCTAATACGTAGTTTTTAGATTACGGAGCAAGCAAGAGTACATTGCATTGTTTCTACTCCCGCTTGCCCCGGTTAAGGTTAGCAACGCAAATAATTAATTCCCAGTAACCTTCGCCACTTCCTCGGCAAAGTTTTCTTGCTTCTTTTCAATACCTTCACCGCGCTCAAAGCATACGAAGCGGTTTACGGATACCTTAAAGCCAAGCTCTTTGGACACGACGTCGAGATACTTCGCAACGGTCAAGCTGCCGTCCTTCACGTATTCTTGATCCATCAAGCAGATTTCCTTCATATATTTCGCGAAGCGGCCGGGGATGACGTTTTCCATCATAACCTTTTCCGGTCTTGGTTTTTCCATCGCCGCGTTCTCGTTCAAAGCTGTATTTGTGATGATTTCCATCTCAGCGGCCTTAAACTCTTCCGGCACATCGTCAACCTTGGTAAATCTGGGAAGAAGCGCCGCGATTTGAAGGCAGATGTTTTTGCCGGCTTCATGCACGCCTTCGTTTACTTGCTCCGCTTCCAAATCCACAAGCACGGCGATCTTGCCGCCGCCATGGATGTATGAGCAGAGAATACCTGGCGTTTTCTTTTCTATTTTCGTAAAGCGGCGGATGTTGATGTTCTCACCGATAACGGCGATTGCGCCTTTAACAGCTTCCTCAACCGAAAGGTTTGCGTCTTCCACCCATTTTTCGGCCATCAATGCCTCAACGGTATTTGCCGGGCCGTTAAGGATTTGGTTGCTTACCTTACCTACAAACTCGACAAACCTGTCCGCCTTTGCGGCGAAGTCCGTTTCGATATTCACTTCAACAACCATACCCGTATTGCCTGCGACGAGTACGTTACATACGCCCTCAGCAGCGATGCGTCCAGCTTTTTTAGCTGCTTGCGCAAGACCTTTCTCACGCAAAAACTTAATGGCTTCGTCTATATTATTATTGGTTTCGGCTAGGGCTTTCTTGCAGTCCGCCATGCCTGCGCCTGTGCGCTCACGTAATTCTTTTACTAATTCTAACATATATACATAAACCTCTCTTAATTTAAAATACAGTTATTCCTGCGTCGCTTCCCCATTAAAGCTCATCGCTTCTTGATCCAAATCAACGTCAGCCATGTCAGCGATCTCCGCCTGTTCCTTCGTACCGTCACCCATCGCACCTTGGCGTGCCTCTATTACAGCATCGGCGATTTTGCCGGCGATAAGCTTAACGGCGCGGATAGCGTCATCATTTCCGGGGATAACGTAGTCCACCTCGTCCGGGTCACAGTTCGTGTCAACAATACCGACGATTGGGATACCAAGGTTATGCGCTTCCAAAATCGCGATATGCTCTTTGCGCGGATCAACAACAAACAAGACATCCGGTATTTTGTTCATATCCTTTATACCGCCGAGGTTGCGTTGCAGTTTGTCCTTTTCGTGGCGGAGTTTGGCAACTTCCTTCTTCGTAAGCTGCTCCATAGAGCCGTCAAGCTCCATGCGCTCAAGCTCCTTAAGGCGGTTTACGCGGAGTTTGATCGTCTTAAAGTTCGTCAACATGCCGCCGAGCCAACGTTCGTTGATGTAGTGCATGTTGCAACGTTCAGCCTCTTCTTTTATCGAATCCTGCGCTTGCTTCTTCGTACCGACAAAAAGGATGGTTCCGCCCGCTCTCATGATTTCGCTGACGGCGTTGTAAGCCGTGTCAATCATCTTAACTGTCTTTTGAAGGTCGATGATGTAGATACCGTTACGCTCGGCAAAGATATACTCAGCCATTTTGGGGTTCCAGCGGCGTGTTTGGTGGCCGAAGTGTACGCCGGCTTCCAAAAGCTGCTTCATTGAGATTACGCTCATAATTTGTTCCTCCAGATTTTCCTCCCACGACCGTGATATTTATCATCCAGTATTCAGCCGTGTGCGATTTTTATGCTAGTGTATTATACCACATTATTTTCATAATGCAAGCATTTTTTGCAGTTAATCCTATTTTTTCTTATAAAATAACCCCTTTGCGTACATATCCTGCTCTTTTGAGATAAGACTTATCAAAAACCCCTCGCCGAAACCTATAAACGCTAAAACGCAACATACTATAAGCAACGGCACAAGCGGCACGCCAACCCAATATAGAATCGGAAATAGGAACACAACCCACGCCGCCGCTTTTATGCCGATTGTATGCAATAAGACAAACTTCTTGAACCTTATAACGCCAACAATCGGTTCCAACACCCTCAATGCCACGATGAAAATTGCCACCGGCGCACCCCATGACGGAAGATCCATAACCGGTATTATCCTAAACAAAACGATAATGCCAAGCGCTAAGTCCGCCACACTATCCAGGTTTGAGCCCAGCTTTGATGTTGCGCCAAGCCGCCGAGCCAGCGGCCCGTCAAACGCGTCTGTCAAACCGGCGACTATGTAAATCACCATAAATGGAATAGCATAAGGCACCAGAAATAATAGAAGCACCGCTAAGAGAAGCCTTGAACCTGACAAAATATTTGGAATATGCTTCATGTTTATACCCCTTTATTTACAGTTTTTACTACAACATTCTTATCCCCAAGCAACGCCTTAAGCGAAAGTATCAGTTTCACATCATCAGCGTTTGCATTGTACTCGACGGATATATTCAGCCGTTGCCGCGTCTTTTCATCATACGCGATGACCGGGTTCTTACCAGGGTGCTTTTGTAAGGTTTCAAGTATCTTGCTATACGGCACGGTCGTGTCCTTAGCCAGTTTTAGCCACAACTCGTCATAAGCCTTTTCTTCCGCGGTTGCTTGCATAATGCGGATATCGTTGCACACGACCTTGGCCGCCTCACCCTCGCGCACGCTGGCGCGGCCCATTGCAAGAATGGCCGTACCCGTTGCCAACTGCAGTTCATACTTCGCAAAGAGGTTTGGGAAAACGATCAACTCAACCTCGCCGTACATATCCTCAATGGTAACGAATGCCATCGCTTCGTTCTTTTTCGTGTATTTTGTAGTTTTCGAGGTTATAATCCCACCCACAGTACAGGAAGCATTGTCTTCAATCAATACACTTTCGCCTATTTCGTTCGGATCGCCGCCATCCTCGGCCTGGGCCATAAAATCCCGGCTTGTGGCGGTTATTTTAGAGGAATACAGCCCCTCGTACGTTAAGTATGGGTGCCCGCTCACATATATCCCAAGCATTTCTTTTTCATCACTGAGGCGCAGGCTGTCTGGGAACTCGGGGATATTGGGCAGATCGTCGGCAAGATTCTGCTCCTGTTCATCGCTGCTCATCAAGTCAAACAGGCTTACCTGCCCTTCCAGCACGTTCTTCTTCGTATCGGACGAGCTGTCCATAAGCGCAGCGAAGACAGAAATGTACTGGCTGCGCTTGCCGCCTAAACTGTCAAGCGCGCCGGCGCGGATAAGGCACTCCATCGCACGCTTATTAAGGTACTGGCTGTCCATCCTACTGATAAAATCCGATAAGCTCTTATACGGCCCTCGCTCACGCTCCTTTACGATTGCGTTGACCGTTTGCCGTCCTACGTTTTTAATAGCGTTAAGGCCGAAGATTATCGCATTTTTGTCCGCGGTGAAACGCCCAAAACTCCTGTTCACATCAGGTGGGCTGACCTGCAGATTCATTTTCTTACATTCGGAGATATACGCAGATACACTACTCGGACTGTCTAGTACGGAGGATAGCAAAGCCGACATATACTCAAGCGGATAATGATATTTCAGCCACGCTGTTTGATACACCAAATAAGCATATCCCGCCGAATGGCCTTTTGGAAAAGCGTAACGGGCGAAATCCTCCATCTCGTCCCATATACGCTCAGCTATCTCGCGGGGGATACCGTTTGCCACGCAGCCCGGCACGCTGTTCTCGTCATCATTGAGGCCGTTGATAAAGTAATTCTTCTCCATCGCCATAACGTCTGCTTTTTTCTTGCTCATAGCGCGGCGGATAAGGTCACCGCGGCCGTATGAATAGCCGGCTAAGTCACGCACGATTTGGATAACCTGCTCCTGGTATACGATACACCCATATGTTTCCCTCAATATCGGCTCCAACGACTTATGCGTATAGCGCACCGCGCCACCGTTTTTGTTGCGTACAAATTTCGGTATAAAATCCATGGGGCCAGGGCGGTACAGGGCAATGCCGGCACATATATCATCCAAGCTCGACGGCCGAAGCTCCTTCATAAAACTCTTCATCCCACCGCTTTCGAGCTGGAAAACGCCTTCCGTGTTCGCTTTGGATATGCTGTCGTAGACACGCTTATCACCATAATCCATAGTGGCCGGATCTACCACGACATTATGTCGTCGTTTCACCTCGTCTATGGTTTTTTTGATGACGGTTAGGGTACGCAAGCCAAGGAAATCAAATTTAAGAAGACCCAATTCTTCCAACGTGTTCATGGTAAATTGTGTCGTGATTAAGCCATCGTTCGTGTTGAGGGGTATGTAGTCGTCCACCGGCCTATCACACACCAAAACGCCAGCGGCGTGGGTTGATGCGTGGCGTGGTAGGCCCTCCAGTTTCATAGCCATGGTAATAAGGTGGCGGATAGGCGGCTCAGCATCATACCGCGCCTTCAAATCTTTGTTGATTTCAAGCGCAGACTTTAAATCCGCGCCGAACGGTATCATCTTCGCCAACCTGTCCACATCGCCGTACGGCATAGCAAGGGCCCGGCCAACGTCGCGCACAGAGGCTTTGGCGGCCATCGTGCCGAAAGTAATGATCTGAGCGACATGGTCTTCACCGTACGTACGGTTTACGTAGTCTATAACCTCGCCGCGCCGCTCATAGCATATGTCCAGATCGATATCCGGCATGGAGATGCGTTCCGGATTAAGAAACCTCTCGAAGATAATGTTAAACCTATATGGGTCAACAGTTGTGATATCCAGCAGATAGTTTACGACGCAGCCGTTGCCGCTGCCGCGTACACCGATGTTTATGTCGTTATCCCTGGCGAATTTAACGGCATCCCAAACAACCAGGAAATACATGGCGTAACCCATTTTCCCGATAACGCTGAGTTCGTGATCAAGCCTTGATGTAACCTCGTTGGCTTGTTCCCTGTATTTTACAGGCAAGGCCGCCTCACACAGTTGCCGTAAATATCCATCGGCCGTTAAATTGTCCGGCAGAGGAAACTTAGGCAGTTTATATTCGTTAAACCGTATCTCAACGTTACATCTGTCTGCAATTTCCGCCGTATTTTCAAGCGCAATTGGTATGTGCGCAAACTTTTTCCGCATCTCTTCGGGTGAAGTAAGGTAAAACCCGCCGCCGGGGTAAGACATGCGGTCAGGGTCATTCACCGTCTTGTTGGTTTGTATACAAAGCAAGATATCGTGGGATTCCGCATCGTCTTCGAAAATATAATGGACGTCGTTTGTAGCAACGAGGGGAATGCCCGTTTCTTCACTCATACGGATAAGCTCAGGGTTAAGCTGCGCCTGTTCGTCCATGCCGTGGTCCTGCAGTTCCAAATAAAAATTACCGCGGCCGAATATCTCGTCATAAACTAACGCCGTTTCCTTCGCGCGGTCGTAACCTTTGTCTAAGAAATCCTTTGCAACAGGGCCGCCAAGGCAAGCAGACAAAGCGATGAGCCCGGTTTTGTACTGCCTTAGCACAGCCAAGTCAATGCGAGGTCGGTAATAAAAGCCCTCTTTGAATCCGTAGGACACAAGTTTTACGAGATTATGGTACCCCTCGTTATTTTCTGCAAGTAAGACGAGGTGGTAATAAAAATTCTCCTTCGACGGCGTTTTATCCGTACAGCTGCCGGATGCGACGTAGACCTCGCAACCCAATATCGGCTTTACGCCTTCCGCGTGGCAAGCCTTATAGAAGTCGATAACTCCATACATCGCGCCATGGTCAGTGATGGCAAGTGACGTCATGCCAAGCTCCGCGGCCCGCTTGGGCAGCTCGGCGATCTTGGCCGACCCGTCCAGCAGGCTAAACTCCGTATGTACGTGGAGGTGAGAAAAGTTTTTATCTGTCATAGAAATTATCGCGAAACTAATCGGTTCGCACCGTCATTGCGGACTAGCGAGAGTTAGCCCGCGGTTTTTGCGGTCTTACTCTCGCTTGATCCGCAATCTCCGGGTTATAGTTGTTCAATTCTTTGTGCTTCCATATCCGCCTGCGCCGCGCAAAGTCTCGTCCCGGCTTATTCCTTCAACTTCTATCCATTCAACCCGCTCAAACTTATGTACGACCATCTGCGCTATCCTGTCACCGCGTTTTACGGTATAGCTTTCTTTTCCGTGATTAATGAGCAGGACGGAAACCTCGCCCCGATAGTCGGCGTCTATTGTGCCAGGCGCATTCAGCACGGTGATGCCGTGTTTTAACGCCAAACCGCTTCGTGGGCGTATCTGCGCCTCGCAATCCGGCGGCAGGGCTATAACAAGCCCCGTCGGGACAAGAACGCGCTCTCTTGGCGGTATAATCAGGTCGCCGTTTATAGCCGCGCAAATATCCATACCCGCCGCACCCGCGCTTTGGTAAGTTGGAAGCGGCAAACCAACGGCATTTTGTAGTATCGCTATCCTAAACATATATTTCTTTTCGATATATTCATCAATCAACTTTATGTCATCCCAGTCTTTTTGCCTGTCAAGCTCGACCTTCTGCTTTCGTATGCTCTGTATGGAAGCTACACACAAGCCGTCTATTTCCATTATATCATCCACGAGCCAGTTCTCAAACACTTCTATTAAGTCATTAATGACGATCTTACGTTCGCCCGTTTCCAGAACGCGATATTTAGCGCCGCTGCTTATTAGAAGCTCCGCCAATCGGGTTGTGCAGCCAATATCAATATCCCTAGTCTCGGTTTTTATACCATGCATAACCAAGCCCGCTCCGGCTGTAATCCAATAATCACCACCGGAGAGCTGTTGTTCCGTCATTATATTGATTATATCTTGTTTATTAAGCATTTGGATATCCTTTACATAACAGAGTTCAAAAAACCGCAATCCCGCCCGACGGCGGCTATACTTCTTTTCTCGGCATCAAAAATCATTTTTGCTAGGTTATAAATATTATCCAGGCTAATAGCCTCAATCTTCTCTAATTGCTCGTTCGGCGTGATTATACGCCCCATCAGCAGCTCAGCGCGGGCGTTAGCCGACATGCGCGACGACGTGCTTTCCAATCCCAATACAAGGTTGCTTTTAAGCTGCTCCTTCGTATTCTTCAAAATCTCCTCCGTAACAGGATTGGAAAAAAAACCGTTGATTTCGCTATTTATCAGCTCATACGCCTTACCCACAGAACTTGGGTTAAGCGCGGCGCAGATGATAAAAATACCGGAATCCCTATAACATATAGGCGTTGAATAGATGGAGTACACCAAGCCGTGCTTTTCACGTATGTTTTGAAATAGCCGGCTGCTCATCCCTCCGCCGAACATTGTATTCATAGCTGTTGCGGCGTACATCTCATCCCGCCCAAGCGGCACACCGGGGAAAGCCATGCAGATATGCAGCTGTTCTATATCCTTGTTACGCGAAACGATGCCGGGAGTGTAGGATGCAGCCTCATCTTCACGAGGCTTTGCGTCGCCGCCGCCAAAAACGGAAAATAGCCGCTCGACCTCAGCCAAGACCGTGGATTTATCAAACTTACCGGCGACGGATACCACGACGTTCTCCGCTCGGTAATTCCGCTTAATAAAGTCATCAAAATCGGCGCGTTTAAACGATAAAACCGTCTCCTCCGTACCAAGGATATTGCGCCCAAGCCCTGTATTCGGCCAAATGGTTTGGTGTAGGATTTCATGGCACAGATCCTCCGGCGTATCCTCGCACATGCTGATTTCCTCCAATATTACGTTCTTTTCCTTCTCAATCTCATCTTCGTCGAAAAGGGAATTAAAAAACATGTCGGAAAGGATGTCCAACGCGGTAAGGAGGTGATCGTCCAGCACGCGGGCGTAGTAGCAGGTAAGTTCTTTTGCGGTATAGGCGTTTATTTGGCCGCCTATACTGTCCATCTCGTAGGCTATGTCCGCCGCAGTGCGCTTCTCCGTGCCTTTAAAAAGCATATGCTCGGTAAAATGGGCAATACCGGAATCTCTATCCGCTTCGTGGCGCGAGCCGGCCAAAACCCAAACGCCGACGGACGCCGAGCGCAGGTATGGGATTTCTTCAGTAACGATACGCAATCCATTACTTATCTTCGTTATTTCTATCAAAATTAATTCAACTCCAAATGTAATTCTCTGGTTTCCCCGCACCAAGTAATGTCGCCGAAAACAGACAAGTCATCAAAATATATAAGCATATACCCGTCAAGCGAATAACTGCGTATTGGTATGGTTTGCTCGTCGCACACGATAAACGTTACGATATCCGTAAAGTAAAAGTTTTGCTTAAAGCTGCCGATAGGTGCGGTTGCTTCTACAAAGGCGATTGGATAAAAAACCGTATCGTAGACAGATATGGCAGAGCGGCTAATTTCCAAATGGCGTAATTGCTCCACCCAACTTACTTCAAAACCATAGTTATGCAGGTCTTCCGCCGCAACTAAAAGCCAACCATCGGAATTTATGCTTGAAGGAATAGCATACCCATTTATCCTCGCAATTATGTCCGAATGCAGAACCTCACCTATTACTTCACCAAGAGACGGCACCGCGAATGATTCGTTCGCGCTAAGCCTTTCTGCTATTTCGGCGTGGTCCGGGTCATTCATATTTAGGGTGGCGAAATAAAATCCAAAATATTCCATCAGCATAAATGGGTTAGGTGAAAAATAGTTGCGTACGCCGAATGCCATATTACCCGGTGATATTAAGGTGCTTCGTATATTTTCAGATCCTTCTATATCCATGACAATAAACTCCGCCCCTACGCCGCCGTGGACGAAGACGGCCAAGCTCATCCGCACAGAACCCCCCGGCTTGCGTATAGGTATCCATTCATAGCCTATAAACTCGGTTACATGAAAAGTACCGCGCGGGTCGTTTATAGTAAGTGTTTGTGGCTCCGCAGCTAAAGCGGTTTGCGCGGTGGTGTAAAGCATAATAATCATAACAAATGCAAACAAAAATTTCGCCTTCATATGTTCTCCGTAAATAATTCCTGTTTTGTATTATATAGCGTAATGAAGTTAAAACAGTTATTTAGAGAACGGACGGGCCCACTTGTTTGCTTCGCAAACGGTCGGGTGGCACTCCGCATTGCTGCGCAATTGGCAAACGAACTTGAGCGTCAGCGTATTTTGTCCGCGAACTTAGTAACTGTTTAATCTTCATTTAGCTACAAAATTGCATTCTTTCCAGTAGATAACAACAATAATCCTACCAATCCGCGTTGCAATAATAAAACTCCTTAACATTATCGCCAAAGCGCATTATAGGTATAAAAGATCAGGGGAAAGGGGTTTATATCAACCCATTTCCCCTGTATTATTTTATATTTATGAGACAACTACAGGTCACCCCTACGCTATCTCCTCGGCGGGCGCCTGTCCCTGTCGCCGCCTCGCCTATCGCCGCCTTCACGCGGCTTTTGCGGCGGGCGTTTTGCTAGGAACTCGTCGTCCTTTACCTCGTACCCATCAGGCACTGGCAACGCCGCTTTTGCAGAGAGGTTAATGCGCCCCTGATCATCTATCTCAACAAGCTTAACGGTGATCATGTCGCCTTCCTTCACAACATCCTCCACGGATTTAACCCGCTCGTACGCAAGCTGAGAGATGTGTACAAGCCCTTCCTTCTCCGGCGCGATTTCCACGAAACAGCCAAAAGTCATCAACCGTGTGACCTTACCGGTGTACATTGTACCCACTTCCGGGTCGGTTGCGATGGCAAGTATCATGTTTACGGCCTTTGTGATCTGTTCCGTCTCGGCCGCCGCGATGAAGATGCGTCCGTCGTCCATCGTATCTATCTTCAGAACGCCGGACTCGTCAATAATCCTATTGATTACCTTGCCCTTAGAACCAATAACTTCGGAGAGCTTGTCTGGGTTAATCGTGATCATTTGTATCTTTGGCGCGTATTTTGAAATTTCAGCCCTCGGTTCTGCGATTGCGTCCTTCATGACGCCCGCAAGCATACCAAGCCTTGACTTCTTCGCGTCGTCAAGGGAAAGCCTGATAATTTCAGGCGTAAGACCGTCCAACTTAATATCCAATTGGATGGCTGTGATACCCTCCGTCGTGCCGGCAACCTTAAAGTCCATATCGCCGAAGAAATCCTCAATACCCTGGATGTCCGTAAGCAGGACAAAATCGTCTATACTCTCGCCCGTAACGAGGCCTACCGATATACCCGCAACCGGGCGTTTAATCGGCACACCGGCCGCCATAAGAGCAAGGGTTGACGCACAAACCGCACCCTGGCTTGTTGAACCGTTTGAGCTTACAACCTCACTGACTAAACGGATAGCGTACGGGAACTCCTCTTCCGTTGGGATAACGGAAAGCAGCGCACGTTCCGCCAATGCGCCGTGGCCTATCTCGCGGCGTCCTGGGCCGCGGCTGGGGCGCGTCTCACCAACGGAGAAGCTGGGGAAGTTGTAATGGTGCATATAACGCTTGGTTTCCTCGAGAATGTCAAGCCCGTCTAATTTTTGAGCCTCACCCGCCGTACCAAGTGTAGCGACTGTTAAAACCTGCGTTTGCCCGCGGCGGAAAAGGCCGGATCCGTGTGTGCGCGGCAAGATATCCACTTCAGCCTCAAGGTGGCGTATCTCATCCAACCTACGCCCATCGGGGCGTTTATGGTCGCGAAGGATCATACGGCGCACGGTTTCTTTTTCATAACCATATATGGCTTCGCCGATAAGGGCTGGCAGATTATCTTTTGCTTCATCGGAGGCGTTGGACAAAAGGCTCTCAAAAACCTCTTCGTTGATCTTGCTGATAGCCTCATCCCGCGCCTGTTTTTGGTCATGGAAAACGGCCGCTTCCATACGGTCGGCAGAAATAAGCTCGCGTATGCGCGACGCAATCTCGTCCGGTACTCCAGCGTCCTCATACGAATGCTTAGCCTTGCCTTCAGCAGCGACGATTTTATCGATAAACTCAACGACCTGCACGTTCAGGTTATGGCCAAGCATGATCGCTTCAAACATGTCGTCTTCGGATATCTCGTTCGCTCCAGCCTCAATCATCATAACCTTTTCACGAGTCGATGCTACCGTAAGGACGAGTGAACTTTTTTCCCGCTCCTCAATCGTTGGGTTAAAAACAAACTTACCGTCAACCATGCCGACGTACGTTGCCGACGTAGGCCCCTGGAAAGGTATTTCAGAAATGGACAACGCGATGGACGCGCCTATCATGGCAGCGACGTCTGGGCTGCAGTCTTGCTCCACACTCATAACGGTGGCAACAACACCAACGTCATTACGGTAGTTTTTGGGGAATAATGGGCGGATAGGCCTATCTATAAGGCGTGATGTTAAGATTGCATGCTCCGTCGGGCGCCCTTCGCGTTTGTTCCAGCCGCCAGGCAGCTTGCCGGCGGCATAGTAACGTTCTTCATAATCAACGCTAAGTGGGAAATAGTCAATCCCGGCGCGTGGCTTGTCTGCCGCGGTGGCCGTTACGAGTACAACCGTTTCGCCATACCGGCAAAGCGCCGCTCCGCCGGCCAACTCCGCAACCTTACCGATTTCGACGGAAAACGGGCGACCGGCGAGGTCCATGGTATATGTTCTGCTTGGTATTTTGTTTTGCAAAATTTCACCTCAAAAGTTACTTTCTTAAGTTAAGCTCCGCAAGCAGACTGCGGTACTTTGTAATATCCGTTCTGCGGATGTAGTCTAAAAGCCCTCTTCTCTTACCAACCAGCATTAAAAGACCTCTGCGAGAATGGTGGTCTTTCTTGTGGATTTTAAGATGCTCCGTGAGCATGTTGATCCGTTCCGTAAGAAGTGCGATCTGCACCTCGGGCGAGCCTGTGTCAGCCTCATTGCGGCCAAATTTCGTGATAACTGCTTTTTTGTCGATCATTTTCATTTCTCCTATAATTTTACTACATACCTACGCCGGGGAAAGGTCGGAGCCTCCGAAGCCCCCGCGATAAAGATAGTGTTTTGATATAGTAACACAAGTTAAGCGAAAGTACAATAGTTAATTTAAAATTATTTTGCGTTCGCCTTGTCCTTCCCAAAAAGCTCCAACAACCCAACCGCTAACAAGAAAAACCCAAAAAGCCTGCGCAGAACGCCGCCGTCGATATGCGTCGCGATCCACGCACCCGCCACCGTGCCGACGATGCCGTAAAGAATCAGCCCCTTAACTAAGCTGCCGTTGATCTTTTTATTCCGCATATGCGTAATAACCGCAATGCCCGCCGTGGGTATAAAATAAAGCAGGTTTATACCCTGCGCGGCCTTTTGCTCCATCCCCATAAAAATCGTCAATATTGGTATTAAAATCGCCCCGCCGCCAACACCAAGCCCTGCGGCAACACCTGCGGCAAGCCCCGCCGCGCACAATAATAAAAGACTCCACCCCATAATCAACCTATAACCATCTTAATGGCCGCCGCGAGTATAAAGAAAGCGAAAACTTTCCTCAAAACCTTCGGAGGTAATTTTGGCAAGAGCCTTGCGCCGATATACCCGCCGGCCAAACCACCTAAAGAAACCATCAGCACCTGCCATAATACCGGGCGCGTCTGCACGACGTAAAAAACGCCGCTAACCACGCTCATCGGCAGCATTACGGCTATCGCGCTTGCATGCGCCTCGTGAACGCCTGCACCCAAAAACCTGCGCGATGCGGGTACTAAAAGCGCACCGCCGCCCGCGCCAAACAGCCCGTTTAGAAACCCGGCGGTCAAACCGATTATAATTTTCTTCATATTGAAGTCTACCCCCTTTGGATTTTATCAGCTGTAAATATTTCTTCCCATTTTACCGGAATTTATGATATAATAAAAATCCCTATCCACACCATCAAGCATATACAAAGCTGGGGAGTGCAAAAAATGCCAAAAACACTATACCTCTCCGACCTGGACGGAACGCTGCTGCGCCCGGACGCGCGCCTATCGAACTTCGCGATAAAAACGATCAACAACCTCGTAAAAAGCGGCGGGTATTTTTCCTACGCCACGGCGCGTTCGCTGGTTACCGCATCGGCCGTAACCATTGGCTTAGATGCAGACTTCCCCGTGATATGCTATAACGGTGCGTTCGTTTTCGGCAATAAATCAAAGAATATTTTACTGTCTCATTATTTCACCGGCGAAGAAATAACATTTGTCATGGATGTAATGGAGCAGAATAATTTTACTCCGATAGTCTATTCGTTCATAAATGGGGTTGAGCATTTTTCATTTATAAGCCGTAATAACAGCACTGGTGTACAGAAGTTTTTGAACGCGCGACAAAATGACCCGCGCCGACGCGAAGTTACGTCTGCGGATGAGCTGTTTAGTGGCAATGTATTTTACATAGCCTGTATAGACGATTATGACAGGCTTTTACCGATAAACGGCGTGCTTACGCCCGATGTCCGCATATACGGCATTTTTCACAAAGACGTTTATACAGGTGACTGGTGGGGCGAATATTTACCCGCAAAAGCTACGAAAGCTACGGCTGCGGCCAAATTGAAGAAGATGCTAGGTTGCGATAAGCTGATCGTCTTTGGTGACGGGCTTAACGACATACCGCTGTTTGAGGCGGCCGACGAGGCATATGCCATGGCAAACGCCGTTTCGGAATTAAAGGAGATCGCCACGGCCGTTATCGGCTCAAACGCGGACGACGGCGTGGCGAAATGGCTTATAAAGAATTTGGGGATACTATAAATGAGGCTGCTTTTCGTTCATTGGTTTTTATTATTCGCATTATATGGGTTTTGGGGATATATCCTAGACTCGGCGTACAGCTGTTTACGCCGCCAAAAACTTACAAACAACGGCCTGCTTGCCTTGCCTATAATGCCAATCCACGGCTTTACGGCTGTTATATCGGCGTTTTTTACTTCAATATACGTCGGCAATCCCGTGTTTGTTTTTCTATTCGCAATATTGATAAGCTGCGTTATGCGTGTCGTATCCGTATATTTGCCAGAAATTGCGTTTGGCATTATATTACATGACTATCAAAAATTCAAGTTCTCACTGCACGGCCGCGTCAACTTCTATGCGTCAACAATAGACGCCGCCGTGGTAACGGTTCTTATACTTTTCGTACATAACCCTGTAAGCAGCCAACTCGCCGCCGCGCCGCTGGCCGTGGTGCTGCCTGTGGCCGTTGCACTGTGTATCGCCATCGGGTACGATACCTTCATGGTATCGCGCCATCTGTCAAGGTTAAACTCTTTGCTTTCACTAATGGAAAACGCGAAAATGAATATCCGCGCCACATCTGTGCAGGCACCGCTACGCAGAGACGGTGCGAAATACCATCGGCTGTTCCACGCATTTCCTGCCATAGGGCATAAACACCACCCGGAAATGCTTATAAAAATCAAGGAGCAGCTTATAGAGAACGGAAAGCAGATTGATACTCCCGTATCCGCTCCACCGGATTTAGATGGTTAAATATATCCGTGCCGGCCACTATCATGTCCGCACCCGCACCCAATATCTGCGTAACATTGCTTATATTGACGCCGCCGTCCACTTCGATATTTAGGTTGATATCATTATCTTCCGCAAATCGGCGAAGCATCTGCACCTTCGGCAACGCGTTTTCCATAAACCTCTGCCCGCCGAAACCAGGGTATACAGACATAACCAAGACCATATCTAAACCACACCTTTTGATGTAAGGCAAAATTCGCTCCGCGTCTGTATCAGGGTTTATGGTTATAGCCGGTCTTTTACCAAACGATTTGATTTCTTCTATCACATCAGCGGCGTCATCGTCTGCCTCAATGTGAAACGAAATAACGTCCGCGCCGGCCTGTGCAAATGGGCTAATATAACGCAAGGGTTGCTTAAGCATTAAATGCACGTCAAAAACAAGTCCTGATACCGGGCGAAGCGCACGCACTACTGCTGGCCCGATTGTAATATTCGGCACGAAGTGGCCGTCCATTACATCAATGTGTACATGCGTAACACCAGCATTTTCAAGCATCTTCAGTTCTTCGCCAAGCTTAGAAAAATCCGCAGCAAGCATGGATGGAGCAAGTATTGGTTTCATTCTTATCATAAAATTATCACCGAAACCATTATAACAGAAAAATCTTCAAAAAAAAAGACTCTATTTGTTTTACAATGATAAAAAGACACAAAATATCCACACACTTTGGTTAATCGTATAAAATACCGGCCTTTATCGCCTCCAGCACCATATCGTACCCGTTAGCCAAGTCACGAAAGAGAATAGGTATATAGATATCCGGCATCAAAGTCGAGTATGGATAATTAGCCCAAAACTTTTGCATGTCAGTCGAAACCTGAATAGTAAGCCCTGGAAATAATCTATTTTCAATATACCCCCCGCCACCCCTGCCGCGTACCAACGATGGTGGGGTTGCGAAAAGATTTGGTGGCTGGCCGGCTGGTTCTCCAATAAGGGTTACATTACAAAGGATTGATCGTTTAAGTGCTGCCGTCGCAACACCTGCGGACGCCGTTGAACCGTCGATTACCACAAAGATATCACCAAACAGTTCTCGCTCCGCTTCCATATCATTAAAGAGGAACATGAATGTCAGTAGATTGCCACCACTATTGCCGCGTAAATCGAATACGAAAGTATCCACGCCGTCCAGTTCACGCAAAGCGATCATCACGTCATCCCTCATCGCGTTTCGCTCAGCTTGTAGCAAAGTATCTCCTGAACGTCGATAGCGGTAGAACAAGATATCGTACTCAGGCAAATATAAGAAGTAGTTCGCGCCGATACATTGTACGTCTGCATATCTAAACGCGATAAGTGCATCGCTATCAAAGGTGAAGCGCATACGATCATCCGCTCGCTCTTCATTCTCCGTCTGTGTGATCGCTGCCGTCTCAACAATATAGACCTCGCCGTCCTCTGTTTGCATCATCAAGATGATATTCTCCGGATCATCCACCACGCCAACAAAACGAAGGGCTTCCACGTTTGTGAATTGCGATCTCCGCATCTGCGTACGCACTAGACCGGGATTGTTGTTTTCGGCAGCAACAACAATCGCAAGGAGTTCAATAATTTCATCTACAGCAAAGCCATTGACATATATAAATTCAGCTCTCAGCAAGTGTTCATATTCCGCCGGGGCGGCCATAACAAAAACACCATCAGGGAAAAATGTAAATTCGAAATCCAACAGCTCCCGCGTTGGAATACGGAACCAAGTGTGGGCATCCCCTACCATGGCAACTATAGTTGCCAAACGGAACATGATTTCATAATCGCACAAATCTGGCAAGTCGCTAATTAATGCTTCCGTTTCGTAGATAAAGGCATCGCGCAGTTCCGTGTCTGTAAAATACAACTGTTGTATGTAAACTAAATTTTGGGGATATTGCGGGGACGTTCCTCGTATAAAGGATATGTTCAAATATGCTGTAATAACCCGCGTGGATTGCGTCCGCAAACTCGGATGCCCAAGGAAGTTAGGTATAACCGCTGTGTCAGCAACACCTAAGAAATTACCCGCCACCCAGATAACGAACTCCTCCCACTCCCGCTCGACGCTGCCTTCCGGCCAACGCAGCACATAACCAGCTTCTCCTGTAAAAACCACCACCGGTTTTATATAAGAGTAAGTACAAGCTACACTCTCTTCACTTTCCGATCCAAAAACCTCAGCAAGCACAAGCATATAAATTAGGACAAAAAACAGCGCAACTGCGCATAACTTTACAATTAATGCAGTTTGCCCCATTTTCGGCATACCTAATATCAAGGAATTTTTCATTACTTTTCTCCCATTTACGGATAATTTAAAATTTTTATTCAAATTCATTATACCATTCATTGTTTACAAATGCAAGGAAAATTAGAGGAGATGCGGACAAGCAGCGTCTATTGTGATATAATAAACGCATGAGAAAACAAACAGTAGACCCGAACTGCAAATGCCCAAAATGCAATTGCGATGATAACCTATTATTCCAGAGTTAGCGGCAGAGGTGTCGGACGATTAATGGGATTTAGCAAAGCAAATATTTATAACTGAATAAAAAAACCGAATCGAGTGTGGCTGACACCCCGCAGGGGCGAGCCGGAGTCGAAGGTATAAACGCCGATCCAAGGCATTACATTCCTGTTTTGGCAAGAAGAAGTCGATGCTTTTGTCGAAGCCTTAAAAACATTAGTTGCTGTATTTTCGGTATTTATTGATGCCTTTAATAAGTTTGACGAAGTAAAGTTAAAATACAGGCAAAAATGTTGACTTGATAAAAAAGCCGCGAACTACCGTTCGGCCTTGTTGATTTCTTTTAAAAGACGCACTTGTCCACACTTTTTGTTTTGAAAGGATATTAAATGTTTATTGATATAAAACCAAAAATATACGGAACGGAAATACGCAAAATTTTGGCAGAGTGCGTTTTTGACAGTTCATCATCCGGTTTAGACAAATTGACACTCGATTACGAAAGACATATGGGTTGGCAACTGTACGGATGGAGTGAAAATGACAGAATAATTGCTGTGTGCGGATTTGAGGCACACGATGACTGGGTTGAAATTTTGCATATCGCCGTCCGCGCCGACGCTCGCCACCGCGGCATCGGCGGCAAGATTGTCGCCGCGTTAAAAGACATGTATGGTATGAACATTGAGGCGGAAACGGACGACGATGCCGTCGATTTCTACCGCAAATGCGGCTTTGAGGCGACGCCAATAAAAAAATATGATATGCAACGATGGGCTTGCGTATTGTTTATATAAAGTAATACTTATAAAATATTTACATACGCTGCCATTTCAAAGGTATCTCTTCCATAAAAAATAGCATAAATTTACCTCTTATATTTCGCAATGATTTTCACATAATATGATTGAGCCGATAAAAACAGAAGCAAATATATAATCTGACAATCGGTTAACGTAAAGTACATTACAAATCTAGGAGGCAATACAAATGAACAACTGGAACAATTCTAATAGCAATACAAGCACAGGCAAAACAGCTGTACCGGAAGCACGCGAAGCTCTTAACCGCTTTAAGTATGAAGTGGCTAACGAAATCGGCGTACCGCTTAACCAAGGCTACAACGGCCATCTTACAAGCGCGCAAAACGGCAGCGTAGGCGGTTATATGGTTAAGAAAATGATCGAAGCGCAAGAGCGCAAAATGGCTGGCGGCAGCTTCTAAAGCATTGTAAATTAAATTAAATAAAATAAGAGTAAGAACCCCGGAGGTGAGTTTAACCCGCCGGGGTTTTTAATTCCCCTCATAGGAGGGGTGGCACGACTGCCGCCCGGTAGGGATGCGCAATATAACGCGTCGTAGACATCTTTAATAACGCGCAGGCGCAAAGTGCCAATCAGGGCAGTAAGCAAAGCGAACGAGATGGTATGGTTGGAACAACGGTGTTAATAATGATAGCAAAATATTTTTGTTGACGAACACCAGGCCGTATTATATAATGTTTGAATAGCTATAAAGGAGTTTAAGCAAAATGATAGACAAAACGGCATTATTTAAAATAAGCTACGGTTTATACCTGCTGTCAGCTACCGATAACGACAAGGACAATGCTTGCATCGTTGACGCTTTTATGCAGGTTACAGCCACCGAACCGGCCATATGCGCCTTATCCGTCAACAAGCAAAACTTTACGCACGATTTAATTTTTAAGACTGGCAAGTTTAATGTTAGTGTGCTTACGGTCGAAACGCCATACCAGGTATTTGAGCGTTTCGGCCTTCAATCCGGTAAATATGTTGATAAATTCGCGGGTTTTACCGAAAATATAGAAAGAAGTAAAAATGGTTTAATTTACCTCAAAGAGCATACGAACGCGTTTATGTCCTTTGAAGTATTGGATTGCGTTGATTTCGATACCCACACCGTTTTTAAAGCGAAAATTACAGAGAGCTCAATTTTGAGTATTGGTGAATGCGTTACGTATGATTACTACAGGAAACATATAAAAGCAAGCGTAGGCGGGGCAGCAAAAGGTTGGGTGTGCAATGTTTGCGGCTATGTACACAACGGCGTGGACTTGCCCAGTAGTTACAAATGCCCAGTCTGCACCGTCGACGCGACGAATTTTACCAAACTATCTTAAAGAAAAGGAATCTATATAATATGGATAAACAATATAACCCACACGAAATAGAGGGGCGTATATACAAAAAGTGGCTGGACGGCAAATATTTCCATGCCGAAATTGATAAAGACAAAGCGCCGTTCACGATTTCAATCGCGCCTCCTAATATTACCAGCCGCCTTCACATCGGCCATGCATTTGAAAACACTTTGAGCGACATCATCATCCGCTTTAAGCGTATGCAGGGTTACGCCGCAATGTGGCTGCCGGGAACGGACCACGCAAGCATCGCCACGGAAGTAAAGATAGTTGAGGCGATGGCGGATGAAGGCATCACGAAGGAAGGCATAGGCCGCGAGGCATTCTTGAAACGCGGCTGGGAATGGTACAACACTTACGGCTCCGCAATTGTTGAGCAGCTGCAGCGCATGGGTTTCTCCTGCGATTGGGATAGGCTGCGCTTCACGATGGACGACGGGCTTAACCGCGCAGTGAACGAGTTCTTTATACGCCTATACGAAAAAGGCTATATCTACAGGGGAGAAAAGCTGTGCAACTGGTGCTCTACCTGCGAGACGACGATTTCCGACGCCGAGGTTATGCATAACGAACAAGAAACGCTTTTATACCATATAAAGTATCCGATAAAGGAACTGCCTGGCGAATTTATCCAATTTGCCACGACGCGGCCGGAGACGATCCTGGCAGACACGGCCGTTGCGGTAAACCCGGACGACCCACGTTTTGCCGCTCTTATTGGCATGTACGTCACCGTACCCTTTGTAAACCGCGAGATACCTATAATCGCGGATGACTATGTAAGCATGGAGTTTGGCACCGGCGTAGTTAAAATAACCCCAGGACACGACCATAACGACTTTGAGGTAGGCACACGCCACAACCTGCCGCAGATTAACATCCTTAACGACGACGGCACGCTTAACCAAATTTGCGGTGTTTATGAGGGTAAAACAGTTAAAGCGGCGCGCGAATTGGTTTTAAGTGATTTAGAAACATCCGGACTATTCGTTAAGGCAGAAAAAATCCAAAATTCTATCGGTACGCATGACCGCTGCAAGGATATCGTTGAGCCGCGCCTTAAGACGCAATGGTTCGTTGCAATGAAAAAACTGGCCGAGCCTGCTTTGGATGCTTATAAAACGGGTAAACTGCGTATAATACCTGAAAGGTTTGGAAAAGTATATTCACATTGGCTGGAGGGCATACATGATTGGTGCATTTCACGCCAGCTATGGTGGGGGCATCGCATACCGGCATGGTTCTGTGCGTGCGGCGAGATTTCCGTTGCGAGGGATCTAACCGCGGAAAACGCGAAGTGCGCGAAATGCGGATCAACCAATCTCAAGCAGGAAGAGGATGTACTTGACACTTGGTTCAGTTCGGCGTTATGGCCGTTCTCCACGCTAGGCTGGCCGGATAAGACACCAGAGTTGGAATATTTCTACCCCACGCAAACGATGAACATGGGGCGCGATATCCTATTCTTTTGGGGAGTGCGTATGATGTTTTCCGCGATTGAGATGACAGGGGAACTGCCGTTTAAGGATTTGATCTTCCACGGGCTTGTGCGCGATAAGGACGGCAATAAGATGTCCAAATCCGCCGGCAACGGCATTGACCCGCTTGAAATGCTGGAACAATACGGCACGGATGCGCTGCGCCTTGCCCTCATTACCGGCAATGCCCCGGGTGAAGATTTCCGCTTCCGCGACGAAAAGATCACGTCGTGCCGCAACTTTACGAATAAACTGTGGAACGCCGCGCGGTTTTTGCAATCAAAAGCATCCACAGCCACGGATAACACGGATAGCACGGATTTAACAGACACCGATAAATGGCTCATATCATCATGCAATAACCTGATAAAGGACGTTACGAAACTACTTGAAGAATATGACCTTGGACTTGCAGCTGCAAAGGTGTTTGACTTTATATGGGATGAATTTTGCGATTGGGGTATTGAGATGGCCAAACCTCGATTCGCTGAAAACAATAACGCAGCCGCCGTCCTTACATCCGTTTTCCTGGATCTACTACGCCTTCTCCATCCGTTTATGCCGTTTATTACCGAGGAAATATTTGGATATCTACAAAATTCAGAAAAAACAATTATGCTATCTAATTGGCCTGTATATAAGGCGGAAAACAGCCACGCCGACGCGGAACGCGAGATTATCAACCTAAAGGATACAGTTACGGCGATCCGCTCCGCCAGAGCGGAGAAGAATGTGCCGCCTTCACGCAAGGTTGGCTTATACATCGTTGGCGACAACGACGGCGTACGCGGCTTGTACGAGCGAAATAGTGGTTGGCTGGCATCTATGGCTGGTGCGTCGGATGTTGTCGTTACCGGCAATAAGAGCGGCGTGCCCGATAATTCACTGTCGCTAATAGTCCCCGGCGCGGTTGTTTATATTCCTATATCCGATTTGGTGGATACCGAGCAGGAAATCACGCGCCTCGAGAAGGAAAAAGCACGGCTTGCGGGCGAAGTTGCGCGGTGCGAAAGCAAATTGGCAAACAAAGGCTTTACTGACAAAGCAAGGCCTGAATTAGTTGCGGCAGAACAGACGAAACTTACCGAATATAAAGATATGCTTTCGAAAGTTGCCGAAGAGTTAGCGGGGTATGTAAATTGAAGCTAACATACGAAGAAGCCGTACAGATAATAATAAAAAGCTACGGCAAAGGCCGCAAAGGTGGATTTGACGTTTGTAGGCGGATACTTAGCAAACTAGGCGACCCACACACAAACCAACGGTTTATCCATGTAGCAGGTACAAACGCCAAAGGTTCCACCTGCGCGTTTTTACAAAATATTTTATTGGAGGCGGGTTATACTGTTGGCATGTTCACATCGCCGCATTTAATCCGTTTTAATGAAAGGTTCAATATAAACGGCACGGATATCTCTGATGATGATTTTTCCGATATGGTATCCGCCGCCTGCTCGGCATACAAGGAAATCTTTGGCGTTGGCCTATACGAGAATGACGACGCGCCGACGATTTCGTACTTTGAACTTCTCACGATCATCGCATTTTATTACTTTAAACAACATAACGTGGATTTCGCGATAATTGAGGTCGGCATCGGCGGCAGGATTGATGCGACGAATATTTTGGAATCTCCGCTCCTATCCGTAATAACGAAAATCAGTTTTGACCACATGGACGTGCTTGGTAACACGATTGAAGCTATCGCAGGCGAAAAATGCGGCATAATAAAACCCGGATCACCCATTGTTTTATTCCATCAGAGCAAAGCCGATGATTGCCCAGTCCTATCTGTCGCGCAGGGTTTTTGCGACAACCTTGGCAGTCCGCTTTACTATCCGTCGGGGCTTGAGGTAGATATCCACGATGAAAATATTGACGGCATAACGTTTTCGGCTAAATTTAACCATGAAAAACATGAAAACATGGAACTGGACGCAATTGGAAGCTACCAGGCATACAATGCAGCCAATGCTGTTTACATTGTCCAGGCACTACGCAAACAAGGCGTGGCGATAACTGATGCTCAAATGCGCGCCGGTCTCAAAAAAACGCGTTGGCCAGGCAGGATGGAAATTTTATCAAGGAAGCCGCTTCTAATTGTGGACGGGGCGCACAACGCTGAAGGTGCGGCCGCCGTACGCAAATTTATAGACACTTATTTAAGCGGCAGAAAAATAATTTTAATAACCGGAGTACTTAGCGACAAGGATTTTATGGAAATTATAGCAAAAATGGCAGCCCCATGCTCGCATGTGATATTAACGTCACCAAAATACTCCGTTAAAGCACACACGCCAGAAACTTTGCAAGCCGCCTTGCCAAGCCAAGCTAAATTTAACGTTATTACGGATTGCGACGAAGCATTGGAGTACGCTCTCAAAATCGCGGAAGAAATTGGGGATGATGCGGCCATTATCGTTTCCGGTTCGCTATATTTAGTTGGGGACATAAAGAATTATGTTAACCTTAGTCGAGGTAAAAATGATTGACTTCACAAAAGAATTATTGAAATTTAAGCCAGCGAAAACTGCGGACGACGTTAAGCGAAGCGGGCAAACCGTTGCGGAGATGACTGATGTTATCGACTGCTTAAAATTTTTGTTGGAATCCGAAGCAGAAAAAAAGCCCGCGCAAACCCATGGGCAGAGCCGCGGCAATTAACATGCCACCAGATAATTTTACCGAAACTTTATCCCTGCGCGCCCTTACCCTCTCCGACATGCATTACGACCAAGGACTTGCGCACGCAAACGATGGGAATATCTCCGCCGCGGTATCAGCTTTACGTACTGCGGTTTATTTTGATAAATACAATATATCCGCACGCACGTTACTTGGCTTATGCCTATACCGTTTGGGCAGGCTTGGGTGCGCAATGGAAGAATGGCACATTTCCGCAGGTACAAAAGGCATCGGTAACCCGGCGGAAAGTTATATAGAATCTATCGTGGAAAACCCGCGCTACTCCGACAAGATAAACCAAAGCCTTGAAAACTACAATACCGCGCTGGACTTCTTTCGCAAGCGGTCTTTGGACATGGGTATTGTCCGGCTTAAAAAGGCTATCGAGCTAAACCCAACGTTTATAGATGCGCTCAACCTCCTTGCCCTTGGCTACATCCAAACAAATAAGGCGGATCATGCCTTGCCGTATCTCCAGAAAGCACTTGCGGTAGACGCTTCCAACAAAACGTCGCTTGCATATTACGCCGCCGCATCATCCGCCGCAGATAAAACCGCCGTGCGCGATGGCACGCTAGTCGATGCTGAAGGCTATGCAAAAAAGGAAAACAAACGCGTCGTCGCTCAAGATTTCTATATTTCAGAGATCGTAACATTTTTAATTACCGCGTTCCTCACGGCCGTTGTCTTTTTGGTGCTTATCGTTCCAGACAGAGAGTCCAACCTTCGTGGCGAACTTTCCGACTTAAGCAACCACCTAATCCAAACCAGGGAAGTAAACCAGGTGACTATACGCGACCGAGATACCACCATCCAAAACCTGGAGGAACAACTTGAGGTTTACGCCGAAAGGCTTGATTTATTAGAACGTATCGAAGAGCTAACGCACGCGCAAATCCTTTTGTCACAGGGTGAGCGTGGGCAGGCGCTTAGCCGCCTGCAAAACCTGCAGACCCACGGATTTTCTGACGAGCAGCTGGAGTTTTATTACTCTTTGATGACGGAGGCAGGTGCGTTTGAGTGATGTTAATTAATATTAATCTGCATCAAGTATAAAGCTATAATTCGAAAAATACGATATGACGTTAGCAACTTCTCTAACATAGATAAGTTGCGTAGTGTTGCATTAAAGCAATGCCCCACTTGTGTACTGCAGCGAATGTTAATTTATGTATTTGCACGGCACTATGCAAACGAGCGGAGAGGATAAATATTTTGATAGCATTAAAGAAAATTACACACCAAAATTTATGTGAGTGTATTTACGATATAGAAACCACAGAGGAACAAAAGGGTTTTGTTGACAGTAATGTAGAAAGTCTCGCCGAAGCCTATGCCAGTATTACGAATGGCGGCTTCGCTACCCCTTACGCTGTGTATAATGATGATATAATGATTGGCTTTGTGATGTATACGTTTTTTGATAGAGCTGATGCCGTTGATATATCTGACCCGCAAACAGCTCCTGAATCATATAAATCATCGCCTTGTTATTATATATGGAGAATACTTATTGACAGAAACCAACAAGGAAAAGGGTATGGGAAACAAGCAATTGCAAAAATTATTGATGAAATAAAGACTATGCCGTATGGTAAAGCTGACCGTATTTACACCTCGTGGGCACCAGATAACATTGCCTCTAAAATGTTGTTTGAATCGTTTGGATTTGTTGAAACCGGCGAAGTTGATGGATCTCTGGAAGAAGGTGATTACGAAATAGTCGTCAGATTGGACATTTGATCATTTATCAATAATAAAACATTCAATGTCGCTATTTGCACTCTCTTCAGCATGTACCATAAATAATTCATCTGTCTTGTTGTATATTGTTCACTGTTTGCGAGGGGTTGCAAGTAAGATCATAAAATGATTACAATATAATCATCAGCTACATTGCTTTCGCTTCTTAACAGCGTACATCTTATCTATTTTACATATTTTTCATTGTTAAATAATATACTGCTCTAACATCCCGCATACACTACCTTAAAAAGTTCCAACCCCGACGCCGGCATGGTGGGGCCTGCAAGTTCGCGGCGGCGCGACCTTATTATCGCGGGTATGCCTTCCGGCATGATTTTACCCAAACCAACATGCACAAGCGTCCCGGCTATTATCCTTACCATATTGTACAAAAACCCGTTGCCTGATATTTCTAAGGTAATAATTTCACCTTCTTTACTTATATTGCATGAATAAACCTCCCGCACCGTCGTCATGGCAGACGAACCAGCGGACGAGAAGCCAACAAAATCAAATTTCCCGACAAAAAATGACGCCGCCGTTTGCATTGCACCCACATTAAGCCGTCGGCGTTCATGCGCCGTGTACAACCTATGTTTTGGCGGTACGATTAGGGCATTATAAACCCTGTAAGCATAGGTTTTAATGCACGGCATACGTAGCGGATGAAAATCATCTACCACTAGCTCCGCACTCATCACGCGGATGTCCTGCGGCAAGAATGCGTTTATGGCGTGAGGGAGGTTTTGCAACGGAATATTATGCCTTTCGGGCGATAGAATCAAACATTTTTGATCTGATGCGTGCACACCTGCATCCGTCCTGCTCCCACCTATGGTTCTTACGGCTCCACGCGAAAAAAGGCGCGCGAGCGCCTCGTTTAAAATCTGCTGGACGGTAACGGCATTTTCCTGCACCTGCCAGCCAGCGTAATTAGTTCCATCATAAGACAGCGTGAGAAGCGTTTTCATACCACAAGCCTATGCAGACATGGAGCGCGTGAGCAAACACCAATGCACTCCGTATTTATCCGTTACCATGCCGTACATGTCAGCCCAAAACTGCTTTGAAAGCGGATCCGTTATTATCCCGCCGGCGGCGAGTTTATTGAAATTATCCACAACTTCAGCCGCCGTATCGAAGAAAACCGTAAACGCATGGTTGTTTTCCGTAGGTGGGTTCTCGCACCCGTCCGTCAGCGCGATTACCGTACCGAAAACCTTAATCTCCGAGTGCATAACGAAATTTGGCGGCATCTCTAAGGCAATATCCGGCGGCGCGTCCGTCCCTGCGTACGCTATTCGGATAACTTCCGCACCCAACGTATTTTTGTAAAACCCAATAACCTCATCGCAGTTACCCGCAAAATGTATTGTCGGAATAAGCATAATATCACTCCTTTTTTATAAAGTAAAAACCCTAAGCACCACAACAACACTGCTATAAAACAATATTACCAAAAGCGCAAGGTGGTCTCGCCTCGCCAATTTCAAAACCTTGAACTTCGTGCGTCCGTGGCTGCCGCGGTAACAACGAGCCTCCATCGCGACGGCCAACTCATCCGCTCTTCTAAAGGCCGATATAAACAGCGGCACAAGCATAGGCACAAGACTTTTTGCCTTTTTTATTATCCCACCCGTGTCAAAGTCCGCACCTCTGGCCATTTGCGCCTTCATTATCCTGTCAACCTCTTCCATAAGAGTAGGGATAAACCTAAGGGCTATGCTCATCATCATCGCGATCTCATGCGACGGCACTTTTATTATTTTTAACGGGGAAAGTACGTACTCTATCGCGTCCGTCAACTTTATCGGCGTCGTAGTAAGCGTTAGGATGGATGAGCCGACGATGAGCATAACCAGCCGCAAAACCATACGCCCAGCGTTCATCAAACCTTCCAGTGTAATTGTTATGCGCCAAAACTCCACGAGCACCGTGTCTCCCGCCGTAAAAAATATATTAAGCACGGATGTGAAGACAAAAATGAAAATAAGCGCACGCAAACCGCGCAACAAGTGCCTAATCGGTACTTTGGATATATAAATTATGGAAGCCAAAAACAAAAGCATAACACCGTACCCACCAAATGTACGTACGGTAAACAACCCCGCTATATATAAAACCAACCCCAATAGTTTAACACGCGGATCTAAATTGTGGATACGCGAATTACCGGGATAATATTGCCCGATCGTTACTTTCATTTATTGTTGCCTTTCTCGTTTCTTTCCTGTATAATAACGATATGAAAAAACTTATTGCGTTTATATTGATATTGTTAATTTCCCTGCCGGTTATGCATTCGTACGCCGCGCCGCTTTTGTGGCGCAAGACGCTTACCGCACATGAACAAATACTATATGACCGGATACTGCGTACAGCAAACAACCTAGGCAGCCGCGTATTGGTGGGCGGCCTGGTCGGTGCCTCGCGTATACTTAATGTACTGGAAGCCGTACGAATGGACAACCCTGCCGTTTTTTGGCTCAGCTATAGCGCGGAGATATCATTCATAGACCAAAACCGCGTACTTTTCATGTTCCCCACTTATATCGAAGACGAAGAGACACTTACAGCCATGTGGTTTGAGTTTACCGGAAATACGGAATACGTAATTAACATCGCCAAACAAGAGAAGAACATAACCGAACAAGCTCGCCTCGTGTTTATCCATATTATGGAAACAACTGAGTTTGATAGATACGCGCACTTCCACCAATCCGCCTTTAGCGCGGTTGCCTCGGCTTATTCCGTCTGCATGGGAAAGTCCCTTGCCTTTCTGCACTTCTGCCAAATCCTCGGCATCCCCGCCGCCGTCGTTTTCGGCACCATTGGCGGTTACCTGCACGCATGGAACGTTTTGCTAATAAACGGCAACTTATACCACGCCGACGCGACTTGGGGATACTTTATGAAGACGGATGAGGAACTGCGCGCGGCTTTTGCCAACCTACACATAACGCCGGAGAGCGAGGCCGTTATAAACCGCCTGCTACTCCTCGTTGATAACTAACGTGTAAGCAAGCTCTGACGGCAACGCGCCCGGCTCTATGTTTATGGTTGCTGTGAAATTCACCCCACGGTCTTTTCCGAGGGACGAAAATAGGTTTTTTATGTCAATAAGGTTATCGCTATCAAGGTTTGGTATTAAATTCGTCAACCCGTCGATGTATACGTCACTTACGTCGTTGTCCATAGACAAAACGCCGTGGATAAACGCCGCAAACTCACGGAAATTGGCCAATGGGAACTCCGTAGTGTCTATAAAGCGTATAATGTGGCTGATGTCATGGATATGGCGCCTATCGTCGTCAATAAAAACGACTTTGCCGTCGGCCTTTTCAGCCTTCTCGTTTGCCATCGCAATCAAACGCTTTGTTTTGCCTTCTCCCTTTAGCCCTGCTAATAACTGTATCATAGATATCACCTCTTAATTTTATTATCTTGATTATACACTATCCTTACCAAAATTACAAGCCTTAGTTTGAAAGGAATAATTTATGCCCAACTATGTTATTATGCTTAACCCCGGCCACAACCGCGTTTATTTCGATTCTGCCATCCAGATGGCGATTAAGGAGTTTACCTTAGCCGCCGGGTGCGGAAATTCCGCTCCCGAAATCATTAAGATAGGCGGCATAGACTATCTAAGATTCGACAGCGAAATATTGTCGCCTGAAGAGATAAACCGTTTGCATAACCTATCCTTTACGTACGCGATATTTGAAAAGCGCGGCGGTAGCGGAGATGTTGCCCTGCACCCCATCACCGGCACATTTGAGCCGTTCGTACCGGCATCATTCAGCCAAATACTTAAGTATACAGGTAAAACCAACGAATTGTTTACGCGTATGTGCATTAATATCGCTCAAAATACCATTCAGCATAAACATGACAGCATAAACCTATTAGATCCGATGATGGGCAAAGGCACAACGCTGTACGAAGGGTTCATCCGCGGATTTAACGTCTATGGCGTGGAGCTGGACGACGGGCTTGTTACGGAATCACATAACTTTGTAAAGCGTTTTATGGAAAAGGAACGGTATAAATTTGAGCAGAAAACGATAAAGATTTCCGGGCCTAACAAATCCTTTCGAGCCGAACGGCACAGCTTTACCGTTGCACGCAGCAAGGACGATGAAAAAGCCGGAAACACCCGCACGATTGAAATGATAGCCGGCAATACCATCCACTCCGATTCATATTTCAAAAAGGATTTCTTCGATATCATCATGTGCGACCTGCCATACGGCGTACAGCACGATTCGGCGGCACGCAAGGCCAAGGGCGGCTCTCGCAATCCGATAGAGCTGTTGAAACAAACTCTGCCGGTTTGGCGCGGCGTACTGAAGCCCGGCGGCGCAATAACCCTGGCGTGGAACACGTTTGTCTGCCCAAGGAACGAAATAGTGAAAACCTTGGAAGAATCCAGCTTTGCCGTACAAGCAACCGAGCCGCACATGCAGCTTCGCCACCGGGTGGACCAAGCGATCATGCGCGATATGGTTGTGGCAATAAAACTTTAAAATATTATATCTCTACTCCTGCTTGGTTTTTCATTAGATACTTATGATTTTCAAATATTAATTTCTTGATTTCGGCAAGATCATCCGCCGAAATGTTTGGAATCTCGAACGGAACCGCGCCGCAATGGTATTCATCTTCGTGTTTATATACGTGGCTTTCGGGTTCTCCTCCGCAATAATTACAATTTGCAAATATGCAGCCGGGTTTATTTTCAGCTATAACGAGAACATCCTTAACAATATCAGCAAACCGCTGGGAATAACCTCTGCAAGCAGAAAAGCGAAGGCTGAAGAATGGGGCTTTATCTTTATTAATTCGTATCCCGGTTTTTGCTATTTGCTTATTATGATCTGTGTGTTTGAAAACGATATAAGAGCGCTGTTTATGCGGGCTATAACCATGTTCGGACAGGCATTCAAATATCTCTCTATACAGCGGCTCTAGTGGTTGCCCAACCTGTGATAAGAACGTATTGATTAATTCTTTTTGCTTAGGTGTTTTCATTAGCATACCTCCGATTAACAGATTTTTATATTTTCAACTTAACGGACTAACAAGCAGGTTTTTATAAGTATCAACATTGTCACCTCGTATACCCTTAAATACTCCGCCGCATGTAATAAAATGCTGGCTGCGCTTTAAAGATACGCCGAGCTTTCTTAACGCATCATGTGTCAGCCTGCATTGCCTGCGCGCGCGGACAATCCGCTCCGCGTAGGTCGTGCCTATACCCGGCGTGCGCAGAAGCATCTCGTAATCCGCCGTATTTACCTCTATCGGGAACATGTGGATATTCCGCAATACCCACGCGGCCTTGGGGTCTAAGTCCTGCACCAAATCGGGTTCCGCGTCGGGCGCTATCTCTTCCGGCGTAAAGCCGTACAGCTGCATAAGCCTGTCCGCCTGGTACAGGCGTTTCATCCGCCACACGGGCGTAGCGGTGCGCGGAAGCTCACTATACCCCTTAGCTGACCAGGTATAGTGAAACGGCGTGTAATATACGCGTTTTAAATCATATTTTTTATATAGCGCGTTTGATAGTCGCAATATCTCAAAATCGCTCTCACCAGTACTTCCGGCCATAATCTGTGTCGCCTGCGACGTGGCCGCGTTAAACATACCGAATGCGCCGTACGAATATCGGTTTTTCGCCGCTGCTGATTTCCGCTCCTTATTGGCCTTAACAAGGCTGTGGATATGACCCATCGGCGACAAAATCTTATCCTTGCTTTTGTTTCGCGCAATTTGGGAATACCCCTCTGATTTAGCAACCTCTATGTTTATGCTCATACGGTTGGCGTAAAGGCTTGTTTGGCGGATAAGCTCATAATCCGTACCCGGCATAACCTTTGCGTGTATAAATCCTGTATAATGGTGAATGTTCCTGATAATCTTAACCGTCTCAAGGATAAGCTCACCCGTGTTATCGGCGTTTTTGCATACTGCGGAGGAAATGAAGATGCCTTGGCGGCTTTCCCTTGCCACTTTAACCGATATATCAGCCAGGTCTTTGGGTGTATGGGTATACCGGTCGTGGTTATCCTCACTTATACGCAGGCCGCAGTAGGCGCAGTTAAAAACACAGTCGTTTGACGCCATTATCTTAGGCAAAGCCGGTAAAGTGCCTTTAGAGCGCACATCGTCTCTTATAGCCAATAAATCTGGTCCATAATCCTCGTCACCATTACCGTCAGCCACGTCAAAAGCAGCGTCACGCTGCATCTGCCGTATTTTGTCAAGTGCGGTTATATTCGGTTTAATAATAACATTTGCCATATAAAAGCTCCAAACACAAAATTTTATATCGGTATTATATTTGAAATAGCAACAAAGTTTTAGCAAGCTAAATTTTGTTGCTATTTCAAAGTAATTCCTCTATATTATAAATCAAGTAGTTTCATTTGTCAACATTTTGTTGAAATTATTTCTCTTTAATTGTTTTTGCACATCATAATTTTTTTGATCCCGTTATTGCTTAAAAAACTTGCATTAATACGCATTCCATGCTATACTTAAATTCTTAAATACATTTATGGAGAAACGATAAAATGCACGATAATAACGCCGGAAATAATATTGTCAATAACGAGGAAATCAACTTCACCGAAAATACCGCGGCTGAATACAGCGCAGACCAGATCGAGGTGCTTGAGGGGCTTGACCCTGTTCGCAAACGCCCTGGTATGTACATCAGTTCCACCTCCATACGCGGCCTTCACCAGCTCGTACACGAAATCATGGACAACGCGGTAGACGAAGCGTTGGCCGGCATCTGCACGGATATCTTTATCACAATACATGCGGACAACTCCGTTACCGTGTCAGATAACGGCCGCGGCATACCAGTCGGCATGCACAAAACCAAGGGTGTGTCCGCGCTCCAACTCGTTTACTCTACGCTACACGCTGGCGGCAAGTTCGGCGGGGACAATTCTGGTTATAAGGTTTCCGGCGGCTTACACGGCGTAGGCGCAGCGGTCGTAAACGCGCTTTCCACGGAGTGTATCGTCACCGTTAAGCGTGAGGGTAAAATACATCAAATAAAGTTCTCCAGAGGGGATTTGGTCTCGCCCCTTGCCATTATCGGCGATTCGGACGAAACGGGCACGACCGTACATTTCAAGCCTGACCCCGAAGTTTTTGAGGATATCGTATTCGATTTCGATACCTTAAAACAGCGTGTACGCGAAACAGCGTTTTTGACTAAAGGCCTTAGCCTTACGCTAAAAGATGAGAGACAAGACCCGGAAATGGAGCGCACATACCTCTACAAGGGCGGAATATCCGAGTTCGTGGAGCATGTAAATAAAAACAAGACACCGATTTTCGACAAAATCTTCTACACCGAAGCCGTGCGTGAGGACATCCACGTCGAGGTGGCCCTCCAATACAACGAAAACTTCACCGAAACGACATACTCTTTCGTCAACAATATTAACACGATCGACGGCGGTACGCATATGGTTGGTTTCCGCGCCGCGCTGACGAAGACCATTAACGACTACGGACGCAAGTTCGGCCTACTCAAAGAGAATGACAAAAACCTAAGCGGGGACGATGTACGCGAGGGGTTAACGGCAGTTATCAGCATTAAAATACAGGAGCCTCAGTTCGAATCGCAAACAAAGGTTAAGCTAGGCAACTCCATAGCCCGCACCGCCGTTGAATCCGTGATGAACGAGTATTTTAAATATTTCCTTGAAGAAAACCCGGCTATCGGCAAGTCCATCATAGATAAAGCTCTTCTTGCATCCCGCGCTCGCGAGGCGGCTAAAAAGGCACGCGACCTCGTGCTTCGCAAATCTGCATTAGAAGGCAACCGCCTACCCGGCAAACTTGCAGACTGCACAGAAAAGGATCCGGCAAAATGCGAAATCTTCCTTGTTGAGGGTGATTCGGCCGGCGGTTCTGCCATCGGCGCAAGAACATCAAAGACGCAAGCCATTCTCGGGTTAAGGGGCAAACCGCTTAACGTGGAGAAAGCGCGGTTCGACAAAATCCTTGAAAACGAGGAAATCCGCGCGATGATAACGGCCATCGGTGTTGGCATTAAGGACGACTTTGATATAGCCAAGCTCCGCTACCACAAAATAATAATCATGGCTGACGCGGACGTGGACGGCGAACATATCCGCACACTCCTCCTCACTTTTATCTACCGCTTTATGCCGCAACTTATCGACGACGGCTATGTATACATCGCACAGCCGCCGTTGTTTAAGATTGAGCATCGCCGTCAAATTAAATATGCCTACTCTAACGATGAATATCAGCGCTTGATTAAGGAATATCCGCCAGATGCGCGCCCAACTGTGTCCAGGTATAAGGGTTTGGGCGAAATGAACAAGGAACAGTTGTGGGAAACAACAATGGACCCAGAGCGGCGTGTGCTGAAGAAAGTGACGATAGACAGCCATTTCGAGGCCGATGACATCTTCACCCGCCTTATGGGCGAAAAGGTCGAGCCGCGGCGCGAGTTTATCGAAGAGTATGCGGCAACAGTACGGGAGTTGGATTTTTAACACACGCCATACGCTCATGCACTGCTACCCGGCAACCCGCGCCAGCCACTTCGGGTTTAAAGGGGGACGACATCTTCACACGCCTTATGGGCGAAAAGGTTGAGCCGCGGCGCGAGTTTATCGAAGAGTATGCGGCAACGGTGCGGGAGTTGGATTTTTAACACACGCCATACACTCATGCACTGCTACCCGGCAACCCGTGCCAGCCACTTCGGGTTTAAAAGGGGACGACATCTTCACCCGTCTTAGGGGCGAAAAGGTCGAGCCGCGGCGCGAGTTTATCGAGGAATACGCGGCAACGGTGCAGGAGTTGGATTTTTAACACACGCCATACACTCATGCACTTCTACCCGGCAACCCGTGCCAGCCACTTCGGGTTTAAAGGGGGACGACATCTTCAC